>JBBSOH010000029.1:0-22740 GCA_038259945.1 Acidimicrobiales bacterium | reverse complement strand
GGGTGTCGACGATGACGAGGTCCCACTCCCCGCTCACGTGCAACTGGTGCAGCCGCTCGACCGCCATGTACTCCTGCGCACCCGACAGTGAGCCGGAAATGGCCTGGTAGACAGGGTTGTTGAGCACGGCATCGGCCTGCTTGCGCGAGCCGGCCTGTTCGCGAACGAGTCGGTCGAAGGTCTGTTCGGCGTCGAGCATCAACGCCCACAACTGACCGTCGTTCGCCCGGTTGGTCACTCCCTTCACGAGGTGTGGCTCGTCGGCCTCGGCCGAGTCATCGAGCCCGAGTGCATCGGCGAGTCGGCGGGCCGGGTCGACCGTGACGACGACGACCTTGCGGCCTGCTCGGGCTGCAGCGACGCCGAGCGCCGCAGCCGTGGTGGTCTTGCCGACGCCGCCGGGGCCGCACGTGAGGATGAGTTCGCTGCTCCGGACGACGTCGGCGAGCGAGCCAGGACCGTGGACCTCGCTGCGCTGTTCCTCGCCGCTCATGACGCCTCGTCCCGCTCTGCGACCAACGCATCGGCGAGGAGCTCCAGATGCTCGGCGCCGATCCGAGGTGTTGCGAGACGGGGCAGCGTCAGGATCGGTTCGTTGCGCGCCTCACGCAACCGTTGCAACTGTTCGCGTTGTTGAGCGAGGCGGCTCCGCCCGAACGCGACAGCGGATTCGAGCGACACCTTCGCGGTCTCGGAGAGTTTGATCTTGTGGGAGCGAGCGGCCATCGCAGGCGATTTCTCCAGCCCCGCCAGGTCGGGCCAGCAGGCGTTCACGATCAGCGGCAGCAGCGCCATCCCGAGATCGTCACCGAGGTCGACGGCCAGTTCGATCAGCTCGGTGATCGGCGTCTCCTCGGGCAGAGCAACCAACAGCGCAGCACATCTCGTCGAGTCGGCGAGCATCTCGGACACCTCGCCGGCCTGATCGAGAACCGGGCCGGACTTCACCACGTCGGACAGACCGGACGCCGAACGCAGGAAGGGGGCTGCGTGGCCGGCGGGTGGGGCGTCGACCACGATCAGGTCGGCGTTGCGCTGCTTCTCCAACTCCTTGATCTTGCCGAGCACCAGGAGGTGTTCGAGGCCCGGGGTGGCGGCGGCGATCATCGGGAGCGATGCCGCCGAGGCTGCACGTCGCAGCAGGCCGCCGACGCCCTTCAGTTCGAGGTAGTCGCCGAATGCCTGGTCGGCGGGGATCGTGCGGGCCCGGATCTTGCCGCCACCGTCGAGTCGCTGCAGGGTCTGTTCGCGGTCGTTGATCTCGCGCCCACCCAGCAGTGGACCCATGCCGGGCCGGCCGTCGACCGAGATGAACAACACGTCGGCACCGTCACGGGCTGCTGCCAAGGCGACCGCCGCTGCGACCGTCGACGAGCCCACTCCTCCCTTGCCGGCCACGACCATCACGTGAGCTGCTGTGAGCCACTGCGAGCCTGCGTCCGTCATCACGGGCACGGTATCCACTGTGTCAATTGTTCGCTCGGTGGTCTACCGGATCCCCGATGTGTGGGGAGCGTCGATCGATTCGACGTGACGACTCAAGCGACCTCGACCGATCGCCGCTGTCCTGACGCAGCGAGAGGGGCGACGACCACATTCGCGCGAGATGATCGATTCGCTCTGATCACGAAGAGCTTTGCTGCATTCCACAAGCCCAGAGCAACGATCGATGCCATGGTCCAAACGATGATGAAGACCCCATTGACTCCCACGAGTCGCAATCGTTCCATGCTCGATCACCCGTTGGAGGGATGGCGCTGAACAAGTCCTCATTCTGTCAGAAGTGCAGACCGATCAGAACTCTTCGTCGAAGCTGACGTTGCCTTCGATGCCGGTCTGGTAGCTCGACACGGTGCGTTCGAAGAAGTTCGACAGCCCCTGCACATCCTGCAGTTCCATGAAACTGAACGGGTTCTTCGACCCGAACTCGCTCTGGTAGCCGAGCAGGTGCAGCCGCGTGTCGGCCACGTACTGCAGGTACTCGCGGGTGTCGCCCAGGCTCATCCCTGGAACGCCGTCGGCGAGCACGTCGGCAGCGAACAGGTACTCGCAGTCCACGGCGTCACGCAACATCGCTCGGATGTCGGCTTCCATCTGATCGTCGAACAGGTCGGGCTCTTCCTTGCGCACGGTGTTGACCACTTCGAGTGCGAAGTTCATGTGGCACGACTCGTCACGGAACACCCAGTTGGTGCCGTCGGCGAGGCCGTTCAGCAGGCCCTTCGAACGCAGGAAGTACACGTAGGCGAACGCTGCGAAGAAGAACAGGCCTTCGATGCACGTGGCGAAGCAGATCAGGTTCATCACGAACCGGCGGCGCTCGTCTTGTGTGGTGATCGCATCGAGTTCGTCGACGGAGTCCATCCACTTGAAGCAGAACTCGGCCTTGGCCTTGATCGACGGAATGTTCTCCACCGCCGCAAAGGCGGCTTCGCGCTCGGCCATGTCCGGGATGTAGTTGTCGAGCAGCGTGAGGTAGAACTGGACGTGCAAGGCCTCCTCGTACAGTTGACGCGACAGGAACATCCGTGCCTCGGGGCTGTTGATGTGCTTGTACAGGTTGAGCACGAGGTTGTTCGCCACGATCGAGTCGCCGGTGGCGAAGAACGCCACGAGGCGGCTGACCATGTGCTTCTCGGCCGGCAGCAACTTGCGGTCGAGGTCGACGAGGTCGTCGGAGAAGTCGATCTCGTCCACCGTCCAGGTGTTCTTGATCGAGTCCTTGTACATGTCGAAGAACTGCGGGTAGCGCATGGGCCGCAGAGTGAGGTCGAAGCCGGGGTCCAGGATGTTCGTGGGGCGGGCGCTGCCGACCGGCACGGTGGTGGCCAAGTTGCCGGCAGGCTGGGACGGATTCTCCGTGACGGGCGCTTGGTTGGCCTCGGCGGCCAGTTCGGCGTCGGTGTAGATCGGGTCGATGAGTGCCATCAGTCGCATGCCTCGCAGTGCTCGGGGTTCTCGAGCGAGCAGGCCAACGCCTCTTCCTCGGTGAACGTCTTCTTTGCTGTCGGATCGGCAGCGGGCTCGCCGCCGTTGGTCGGGGGTGTCGCAGGAGCAGAGGCCGCAGGTGCGGCGGTCGTGCTCTTGTTGATCTTCGTGGCGGCCCGGCTGCGCAGGTAGTACGTGGTCTTGAGACCCGACTTCCATGCGTGCAGGTACATCGAGGAGAGCTTGCCGATCGTGGGCGTCTCCATGAACAGGTTGAGCGACTGGCTCTGGTCGATGAAGGCGCCACGCTCGGCGCCCATGTCGATCAGCTGGCGCATCGGGATCTCCCACGCCGTGCGGTACACCTCACGGAGTTCGGCGGGGATCCTCTCGACGTTCTGGACCGAGCCTTCGGCCTGCTTGATCTCGGCGATCATCGCTTCGTCCCACAGACCGCGTGCCTGCAGTTCGCTCACGAGGTAGCGGTTGATCTGCATGAACTCGCCCGACAGCGTCTCACGCTTGAACAGGTTCGACACCTGGGGCTCGATGCACTCGTAGCAACCGGCGATCGACGCGATCGTGGCGGTGGGCGCGATGGCGATCAACAGCGAGTTGCGCAGACCGACGTCGGTGATGCGTGCACGCAGCGTGTCCCAGTCCAGTTCGGCGGGAGGCGTGACGCCCATGGCGCCGCTGCGGCCCTGCGTGTGCCACAGGTCGAACTGCAGTTCGCCCTGGGCGGCGCGGGTGCTCTCGAACGCTTCGTGTGGCCCGTGGGCCTCGGCGAGATCGGTCGACGCCCACAGCGCATGGAAGTAGATGTGGGCGCTGATCCGACGGCTGAGGTCCTTCGCCTCCGCCGAGTCGAAGGCGAGTCCCTGCTTGAAGAACACGTCCTGCAGACCCATCAGGCCCAGGCCGACCGGGCGCCACGCGTTGTTCGAGTGTTCGGCTTCGGGCGTCGGGTAGAAGTTGATGTCGATCACCCGGTCGAGGAACGGCACGACCTGGCGCACGACCCGACCGAGACGCTCGAAGTCGAACTCCGCGTGTCCGGACGCGTCGGGAGCGTTGACGTACGAGCCGAGGTTGAGCGACCCGAGGTTGCACACCGCGGTGTTGTCCTGATCGGTGATCTCGAGGATCTCGGTGCACAGGTTCGACAGGTGGACGACACGCGGGGTGCCGTCGGCGTTGATGCCGCCGGTCTGGTTGCACTTGGAGTTCGACGGATCCTTGAAGGTCATCCAGCCGTTGCCGGTCTGGGCCAGCGTGCGCATCATCTTGGAGTACAGCTGGCGGGCCGGGATCTGCTTGACGAACGCTCCCGCTTCTTCGAGCTTGAGGTACTCGGCTTCGAACTCGGTGCCGTACAGGTCGGTGAGGTGCGGCGCCTGCTTCGGGTCGAAGAGGCTCCACTGCCAGTCCTTCTCGACGCGTTCCATGAACAGGTCGGGGACCCAGTTGGCGATGTTCAGGTTGTGCGTACGGCGAGCGTGGTCGCCGGTGTTGTCACGCAGTTCGAGGAAGTCCTCGACGTCGGCGTGCCACGACTCGAGGTACACGCAGGCCGCACCCTTGCGGCGGCCGCCCTGGTTGACAGCGGCCACCGAGGAGTCGAGCGTGCGCAGCCACGGGACGATGCCGTTGGACAGGCCGTTCGTGCCGGTGATCAGGCTGCCCTTGGAGCGGATCCGGTGCCAGGCGACGCCGATGCCGCCGGCGAACTTCGACAGCTTCGCGATGTCCATGTACCGCTTGTAGATGCCTTCGAGGCTGTCCTCGGGCGAGTCGAGCAGGTAGCACGACGACATCTGGCTGTGCGTGGTGCCCGAGTTGAACAACGTCGGGCTCGACGGCAGGTAGGCGAGCGACGACATCAGGTCGTAGAACTTGACGGCGTCGTCCACTGCGGTCCCGCTGTCCTGGGTGGCCACGAGGCCGCAGGCCACACGGAGGAAGAAGTACTGCGGCGTCTCGATGACGTCACGACGCTCGGGATGGCGCAGGAGGTACCGGTCGTACACCGTGCGGAGCCCGAAGAACTCGAAGTGGCGGTTGCGGTCGGAGTTGATGGCGGCGTTCAGTTCGGGAGCGTTGGCCTCGACGAAGTCGAACACGTCCTGACTCACGATGCCTTCGGCGTGGGCGACCTTGATCGACTCGGAGAACCACGGGATGTTCTGGTTGCGGACCTCTTTGTCGATCACCGTGGCGAGCAGGCGTGAGGCGAGCTTGGAGTAGTTCGGCTCGTCGACGATCAGGCCTGCGGCGGTGCGGATCGACAGGTTGTCGAGTTCACCGGTGGTGGCGCCGTCGGCGAGCGCCGAGATGGTGCGCGTGGCGACGCGCATCGGGTCGACGCCGAGCAGGCCTTCCGACGCACGGGCGATGGCATTGACGATCTTGTTCAGATCGACCGGCTCGACGGCTCCGTTGCGCTTGGTGACACGCATCCCGGTCGGCCCGGCGTCGGCCGTGGCCACCGGCATCGTCGCACCCGAGCGCGACGCATCGGTGAGCGTGGCTCTCCCTGCGCTCGGCGTCGTGTCGGTCTGGTCTGTCTCGATCAATGTCACTGCTGCTCCATCTGGCCGCTGCGGTCACCCCTCCTGGTCGGGGGCTTCTCCGGCGTTGTCGTCGTGTGTCGTGTTCTGGTGTTCGATTTGCTCTGGGCCGGTTCGGGCCCGCGATGGGAGCAGTTCGGACGGTGTGCCCCAACCACCACATCTGGTGTTCTCTGGTGTGTATCCCCGGTCATGACCACCACATGTCGTGTCATGGCGGAGGTGTAATTACAGCAGCGTCGTTCGCCGCGCGCAAGCCATTCGGCGGAGTTTCATCGAGAAATCTCGACGCTGTCGCGAACCAGCAGGTCAGCGCCTCGCGACGTGCTGATCCGCACGAGGAGATGTCATCGTCGATGCTGATTCGGCGGCCACGCGGAGGCGACGCCACGCTGCAGCGGGGCTCGGACCACTCGACAACACGGCGACGACGGCGCCGTCGGCACCGGTTCTCTCGCCCTCGGCGCACCATTCGGCGACGACCGTGACGAGCAAGCCCGACGTGTCACGCCGGTGGTTCTCCCGGTACTCCAGCGTCGTGCGCCAGCCGCGCCGTTCGAGTTCGCGCCGGTCGAACGGTTGGCGACGGGCGTCGCGACGCCGCGGAGCCACGGCGTGTCGAGATCCCGTGCGAGATCCGATGGTGCCCGTGTACGACCCGATGGTGGTGGTTGCCATGCCACGATCTTCGCGACATCGGCCTGTGGGGTGCCAGAGGGCCAAGCGTGTGAATTAGTCGCCGAATCGTGTGGAACCGTCTGTGGACAAACGGTGGACGGTTGTGGAGTACGGGAGTCGGATCGGCGAAAGGGGGTCCGTCCGACACGTCAACGCGCCTGAGCGAGAACTGTCCGGAGTGAGCCCACGCCGAACTGGCCAGACGTTCCGTGGAACTCCACGCTCAGGGCGAGGGCAACACACCCGAGGACGTCCTGCAGAACGGGTCCAAGGTGTCCCAGCGGGATGCCGCGCGCACCACCAAGCGAGCGCAGGCACTCGGTCGTTCCGATGCGATGTCGAAGGGTCTCGCGCAAGGAACCATCACATCCGAGCACGCGGACGCCCTCGCCGATGCCGCCGGACGGATGACCGACGACGCGGCACGCGACGCACTCTTCGAGAAGGACGACGAACTCGCTGCGGCGGCTGCGTCCAAGACGCCCGAGCAGTTCCGACGGTTCGTCAATCGTGCGGCGAACGAACTCTCGGGCGACGACGGGCTCACTCGTTCCGAGCACCAGCGCGACCTGGCTCGTTTCTCACACGGGTACGACACCGAGACGGGCATGGGCTGGCTCCGGGTGACCCTGCATCCCGACGACTACGAGGCGATGCGCCGCAAGATCGACACCGAACTGGCTGCGCTCCGCAAGAGCCAGCAGTACGAGGGCTGGGCGTACGCTCGGCTCGCCGCAGTGGCGTTCATGAATGTCGTCAACGGCCGACGCTCCAGCCGACCTGCGCCTTCCGAAGTCTTGGTGTTGATCGATGACGAGACCCTGATCTCCGGCGTGCACCAGGACACCGTGACCGAGTACTCGAACGGCATCCCGATGCCTGCGAAGACGGCTCGGCGTCACGCCTGTCTCGCCGACATCATCCCCATCGTGCTCGACGAAGACGGCCAGCCGCTCGATGTCGGGTTCGGAAAGCGACAAGCCACCCGTGCCCAACGAAACGCACTGCGGGCCATGTACCGCACCTGCGCCGTCGGCGGCTGCGAACACAGCTTCGAACGGTGCGGGTTCCACCATCTGCTCCCCTGGGACAACCGAGGTCCGACCGACCTCGCGAATCTCGTCCCGATCTGTTCGTTCCACCACCACCGGGCCCACGAGGGTCGATGGCGGTTGGAACTCGACGCGAGCACCCGACAACTCGAAGTGTGGCTCCCCGACGGCAGCCTGCACTCACGTTCGATGCCCGACATGCTCGCCGAGCGGGCCGACCGCCGCGCCACGCGCCCAGCCGCCTGAGAACCGGTGGGGTCTGCCCGACCCTGTCAGGCGCCTTGGAGCGCCAGGAGCGCGTCCTCGCACGCGCCGATCGCTGCGATGAACGCCGGGTCCGTCGGGTCGAGGAAGTCGGTGAAACCCTCCCCGCTCGGATCGGCGAGGATGTCGGCCGTGCCGATCGGTGGGATGTCGAGGCCGTTGTCACGCAGGCAGTCGAACAGCGTGATGATCAGGTCGACCTCGCTGTCGCCCTCCGGAACGAAGAAGTCGGCGTCGGTGTTGTCCGAACAGGATGCGCCGACGTCGGGGACGTCGAGGTCGATCAGGTACGCATTCACCGGTTCGGTCACGCACTCGATCGACCCGTACGCCGTGTGGCCCTCTGCATCGACGGTGAACAGCACCGCGCTGGCGAGCGACTCCGCCATCGCTTCGGACCATTCGAACGGCGTCGCCGGGTCGCCCGAGTTGCCGATCACCAGGATCGGCGGCGCCCCCTCGGCGGGCCCGATGATCAGCGGATCGAGCGCCGGTTCGATCCCGAGGCAGCCGGTCGACGCACGCAGGACCTCGTCGAAGAGGACCGACAACGCCGCCGTCTCGTCGGCGAGGCGTCGCGTCTCGTCGGCATCGGGGCGGGCCGGGTCGTCGGCACAGTTGATGAAACCGTTGGCCACCTGGGAGTTGTCGTAGGTGCCGTCGACGCGACGACCGGCGTACTGGTCGCCGAGCACCTGGAACAGGCTGCCGTCCTGCTCGGCCTCGGCGACGAAGATCGCCTGGGCGAGGAACGGCCACGTCTCCTTGCTGTAGAGCGACGCAATGATGCCGAGTTCGAGTTCGCCGGGCGTGAGCACACGGTCGGCGTCGTCGGTCTCGAACTCGCCGACCTCGGCGATCTCGGTCCGCAGACCGTCGAGCACCTCGAGTGTCGGACCCACGTCCTGGAGGATGCAGTCCTGGTCGGCGTCGCATGCGGCGGCGAAGTTCTCGAGCGCCCGGTCGAACCCCTCGGCCTGCCCGAGGTCGAGTTCGTGGGAGTCGTCGGTGGGCTTCACCGCCGCGTCGAGCACCAGTGCCCGGACCCGGTCGGGGAAGAGTTCCGCGTAGGTGGCACCGAGGCGCGTGCCGTAGGAGTAGCCGACGTAGGTGAGCCCGTCGTCGCCGAGCGCCTCGCGCAGGAGGTCGAGGTCGCGAGCGGCGTTGTTCGTCCCGACGTAGCGGGCGAGTTCGAGCGTGTCGGCGGTGCAGTCGGTTTCGATGTCATCGGTTTCGGCGACGAGGCGGTCCCAGCCGGCATCGTCGCCGGCGTCGAGAAGGGTGACGTTGTCGTCGATCTCGACGTCACAGTCGAGCGCCGTGCTGGCACCCACGCCGCGCGGGTCGAACGACACGAGGTCGAACCGTTCCGCAACCTCTGTCGGGACGATGACCGTGGCCTGGTCCAGGAACTCGACGCCCGAACCTCCCGGGCCTCCGGGGTTGAACACGAGCGAGCCGATCCTGTCGGCACCGCTGGTCGCGATGCGGGCCACAGCGATGGCGATCCGCTCACCGTCGGGGTCGGCGTGGTCGAGTGGCACCTGCAGTGTGGCGCACTCCTTGTCGGGCGAGATCGCCGAGGCCTCGTCGCACGGCCCCCACTCGAGGGTGCCGAGATCCTGCTGCTCCGCAGCGCCCTCGGCACCTGCGGCTTCGGTCGATGTCGCGGGTGCCGACACCTGTGTCGAGTCGGACCCGTCGGAGGTCGACCCACCCGAGCAGCCCGCAGCGATCAGCGCCACGACGAGGAACAGCGACCCTCCGGCGATCTGCGACGGACGGACGACCCGTGGACCGCTCCGAGTGGCGACGTGCTTCGACATGAACCGAAACGTATCGACCCGCCGGCGCCGGGCGCTGTCACCATCGCCGGTCGTGGTGCATGGCCGGGCACGCTTCGAGGGGTCCGGTGGCGGAGACAACTGCGCTGGACGGCGGCGTGACCAGGACTCGGTCAGCCGGCCCACTTGGGGACGTACGCCGCCGCCGGTTCGAGTGCGGCTCGGACGGCATCGGCCGGATCGTCGGCGCGCAGCAGGAGGGCTCCGTGGTCGGGGCGCATGAAGCCGGCCCGCACGGCCCCCGCGACCACCTCGACGAGCGGCGCGTAGAAGCCCCTCCCATCCACGACGACATCGAGCAGCACGACCGGCATCGACACGATGCCGAGTTGGTTCCAGGTGAGGATCTCGAACATCTCCTCGAACGTGCCGAAACCGCCGGGCAGCACGATCACGCCGTCGGCGAGTTCGGCCATGCGCGCCTTGCGGACGTGCATGTCGGGCACGACCTCCAGCTCGGTCAGCCCCTGATGTGCGACCTCGAGAGCGAGGAGTTGCTCGGTGATCACGCCGGTCACCGACCCACCGCCAGCCAGGGTGGCGTCGGCCACCACACCCATCAGCCCGACATGGCCCCCGCCGTACACCAGTCGGCATCTCTGCTCGGCGAGCGCAACGCCCACCGCCTCGGCTGCCGAGCGGTAGGCCGGCGACTCACCTGCGCTCGATCCGCAGAAGACGGCGATCGACCGACTCGTCTGCGCACCCGATCCAACGTCAGCTGCACCGTCGAGAAGGGTCGTACACGGATCGTCGCCGGTGGTTGTCACAGGTCACATCCTGTCAGCCGGTCGCAGAAATGGCCTGCCGGGTTACCGATCGGTAATCTCGTGGGCCATGACGACCGACGTAGCCCCTGATCTTCCCGCAGCCGCCGACGCGATCGATCTCGCCGACCGGGTCGTCGGCAAAGCGGTACGCCGCCTCGCGTCTCTCGAGGGTGGGCCCGACGAGCACCAGGTCCTCGCCTACGAGATCGCTCACGCCGCAGCCGGCGTCGCCACGGCGAAGTCGCTGATCGACTACGGCAACAAGGGCGACGTCGAAGGACGGATCACCTGCGCATTCACCGCCGACATGGTCCACGACCTGGCGTCCAGGATCCTCGGGCGGGAAGCCGATTGGGGCGTCGAACGCGACGCACTCGGCAACGCTCACGCGTTCATGACCACCTACCGCTCGGCGGAGTTCATGGCGTCTCTCGCCACCACCGCCGGCCCGTTGCACCTGTCCGACGACATGACCATGGTCGCCGACACCTTCGGAGCGTTCGCCCAGAACGTCATCGCTCCACACGCCGAACACGTGCACCGCACCAACGGCGACGTTCCCGAGGAGATCATCACCGGGATGGCCGAACTCGGTGCATTCGGCCTGTCCGTGCCGGCCGAGTACGGCGGCTACAGCGAAGGAGGTGACGAGGAGTACACGGCGATGGTCGCCGCCACCGAGGCACTGTCCAAGGCGAGCCTCGGGATCGGCGGCTCGCTGATCACGCGGCCCGAGATCCTCACCCGGGCACTCGTCAAGGGCGGCACCGAGGAACAGAAGAAGAAGTGGTTGCCGCTGCTCGCCACCGCCGAGGTGATGCCCGCGGTTGCGGTCACCGAGCCCGACTACGGCTCCGACGTCGCCGGCATCAAGGTCATGGCCACTCCGAAGGACGGCCCGAACGGTGAGCCGGGCTGGGTGATCAACGGCGTCAAGACGTGGTGCACGTTCGGTGCCCGCGCCGACGCGTTGACGTTGCTGGCCCGCACCGACCCTGACCGGTCCAAGACCCACCGCGGCCTCAGCCTCTTCATCGTGCCCAAACCGCGTGGCGATGCGCACGGATTCAACCTGGTGCAGGAGATCGACGGCCCCGACGGCCCGGTCGAAACGGGCGGCAAGATGGACGGCAGCCCGATCGACACGATCGGCTACCGCGGGATGCACAGCTACGAGATCGCACTCGAGGACTGGTGGGTTCCCGCCGAGAACCTGATCGGCATGGAGGACGGCCTCGGCAAGGGCTTCTACTACCAGATGGCCGGCTTCGAGAACGGCCGCCTGCAGACCGCCGCCCGTGCGGTCGGCGTGATGCAGGCCGCCTACGAACAGGCGCTCGACTACGCCGAGAACCGCAAGGTGTTCGGAACGTCCATCAGCGAATACCAGTTGATCCAGGCCAAGCTCGGCCGCATCGCCGTGCTCACCCAGGCCGGACGCCAGTTCAGCTACGCCGTCGCCACGCTGATGGCCAAGGGCCAAGGAGCGATGGAAGCATCGATGGTCAAGGCCTACGTGTGCAAGGCCGCCGAATGGGTCACGCGTGAAGCGATGCAGATCCATGGCGGCATGGGCTACGCCGAGGAGTTCCCGGTGAGCCGACTCTTCGTCGACGCCCGCGTCCTGTCGATCTTCGAAGGCGCCGACGAGACCCTCTGCCTCAAGGTCATCGCCCGACAGTTGATCGCCGCCAGCAACGCCGCCTGACCGCCCTGCACCGGGGAACGCGAACGGGCCCGCCGGCGAATTCCGGCGGGCCTCACCTGGCACGACACTCCGCGGTGCCTCACGATTGCGAAGTCCTCGGATCGTCACCCGTCAACAGGTCACGAGGAGGTGGAAGCCTCGATTCTCGACTCCTGCGCCGTTCTGGTCCTTCGTGAAGACGATCACGCCGTTGTCGGGGTCGTCGATCCAGTTCGCGACCTGAGCGAACCCGATCTGCGGGTTGACGTTGGTGCCAGGGCGCCCGACCGTGGCCTGGTAGGCACAGTTCGAGATGTCTCGGTCGAACACGACGGCGTAGTCGCCGGCGGGAATGGCGGCGTCGAGCAGTTGCGCCGACGTGACCCCGGCGCTGCTGCGCTCGAGCACTCCGTCACCGTCGACGACCGCCCACAGCAGGTTGTTCTGCTGCACGTAGTCGTCGTCGTGGTCGTGAGCGTCGAAGACCGCCTGCTGCACGTAGCGGTCGTCGTGGTTGTGGTCCTCGTAGTAGCCGTTCACGTCGATCACGATCTGCACAGTGCCGAACTCGTTGAACACCGAGAATGCACCGGCAGCGTCCAACGCTGTGGTCACGGCATTCGGCAACGCAAACGACCCGAACGGACTCGCGTTCAGGTTCGATGCGTTCGGCACGTTGTTCGCGTCGGGGAAGATCCGGACGTTCGTGACCTCCGTTGCCTGTGTTGCAGTGACGTTGAGCGACACTCCGCTTGCCTCGGCGGGAATGTTGCATTCTCCGTTGATGCCGTGGACGTCGACGGTGTGTACCTCGCCGGTGCCGATCGGCGTGTCTCGGTTGCCGATGTCGTCTCGGGTGTCGAGCAGGCGGCACGGAGTGATCTGCACGAGGACCGGCCGCTCTCCGGAATCGACGGTCGCTCCGACGACGCCGATGCTGCCCGCACCGATGCTGACAGCGACGGCTGCGCCGACGGCAGCCCACCGGCTCCGACCGGCGCGTGGGTCGGGTGCGGGTCGGGCACCGTTGCGGGTGCGGATGTGGGGAAGATGGAACATTGGATTCTCCTTGCGGTGTGGATGGTCGGGTTGCTCCTCCTCCATGGTCGTGACCTCGGCGACCGACGCCCAGCCCGGGAGCGCCACCATCTCGCTCCGGATCGATGGTGCGGCCAGCCTCACCATGTCGCTCCTGCCACCCGGGATTCGCACCGCCGCTGCCACTGGTACCTTCGCCAGGCATGGGGCGCACACGTATCGTCGTCGCCGAGGACAACCTCCTCGTGCGGGAGGGCTTGGTGTCACTTCTGTCGACGGTCGCCGATCTCGAGGTCGTCGGGACGTGCGCATCGCTGCCCGAGTTGCTCGAATCCGTCGAGCGTCTGTCGCCCGACGTGGTCCTCACCGACATCCGGATGCCTCCCGATCATCAGGACGAAGGGATTCGCGCCGCATCGCTGCTGCGTGACTCGCACCCGGAACTCGGCGTCGTGGTGCTGTCCCAGTTCGTCGAACCCGAGTACGCGCTGGCCCTGCTCGCAGCGGGAACTCGGGGCCGCGGGTACATCCTGAAGGACCGCATCGACGAGGTCGACCGACTCGCCGGAGCCATCGAAACGGTCCGACTCGGCGGATCCTTCATCGACGACGAGGTCGTCGACGCGCTCGTCAGGTCACGGACCCGGATGGTCGACTCACCGATCAGCGTGCTCACGGCGCGCGAACTCGACGTGTTGACCGAGATGGCGACCGGTGCGACGAACTCGGTGGTGGCCTCGCGGCTCGACGTGAGCGAGCATGCCGTCGAGAAGCACTCCAACGCGATCTTCTCGAAGCTCGGACTCACCGAGGACGCCGAGATCAATCGTCGGGTGAAGGCCGTCCTGGTCTTCCTCTCCGGTGCCGCCACGGACGGTCCGCAACGGGCATCGTGAACCGGAGGCCGACCGCAACGGAGTCGATGGACGACCGCCTTCGGCGCCTGATCCGATTCGACACCGCTCTGGCGGGTGGTGCCGGATTGTTCACGACTGTTGCGTCGCTCACCGTCTCCCGGTCGGTCGTGCTCTTCGGCCTGGGGCTCTTCGTCCTCGCCGTGGCCGTCCTCATCGCCAGCGCACTGCGGCCACTCTCCGCAGGCAACACGGACTCCGCCGTGTTGAGACTGGCGATCGCCAACTGGGTGGCTGCGTTGGTCACATCGTTCGTCGCCACCTTCGCTTGGCCGCTGCTGATGGTCACCGCACTCCTCCCGAGTGCGTTCACCGGACCGTTCGTGTCGAAGAACCGCATTCGCCCGTACCTCGCGGTGTCCTTCGTGGCGGCCGTCGCCGTCGCGTTCCTCGGCCTGCTCCAGGACGTCACGGGGTTGACCGCCGACGTCCCCGGATGGCTGCGCGACCTCGTCCTGCTGCTCGTGGGGCCGGCGCTCACCGCACTCGTCGTGTGGATCACACTGCAGAACAATCAGCGACTCCAGGACGCACTCGACAACGAACTCGCTGCTCGTCGGTCACTCGCTCGCCACGCAGACGAACTCCAGGCGTCTCGACGACGCGTCGTCGCGGCCACCGACCGCGAGCGTCGCCGGATCGAGCGCGACCTGCATGACGGGGCACAGTCCCGGCTCATCGCCGTCAACCTCGCCCTCGCCCGTCTCCGCTCCGCGCTCCATACCGAACCGGATCGTGCGCTCGCGATCGTCGAGGAGATCCGCACCGAGGTCCAGCTCGCTCACCTTGAACTCCGCGATCTGGCACGCGGCGTGTATCCGACCGTGCTCACCCAGCACGGCATCACGGCCGCGATCGCTGCAGCAGCGGACCGTTCGGTCGTGCGGGTGCAGTTGGCGCTGGCCGAAGTCGGGCGTCACCACGCCGACGTCGAAGCGGCGATCTACTTCTGCATCCTGGAAGCGCTCCAGAACGCGAACCGCCACGCCTCGGCGTCACTCGTCGAGGTCCGGCTCACCGTCGACGAGAACGATCTGGCGTTCTCCGTGAACGATGACGGCATCGGATTCGACGAACGCTCGGCGACGGGGGTCGGGCTCGACAACATGGCCGACCGCCTCGGTGCGGTCGGCGGGAGTCTCAGGGTCAGTTCGCACCGGAGTCGTGGCACCACGATCTCGGGCATCGTCCCACTCGGGAGGTGACTGCGCCGCGCACGAGCCCGCCCGGCCGCTCGGACGGTCGCCTCCTTGCGCTCGTATCACCCGCCGGTCGAATAGTCTCCGCCGATGTCGAAGACAGGATCGTGCGTCGTGGTGTCCGTGTTGTCTCTCACGCTGGCAGCGTGCGGGGCCGACCTGCCCGGTGACTCGGGGGCACTTCCACCGTTCGGCCAACCGCCGGCCACAGCCGCGAGCGTCGCAGCATCGGTCGTCGACACGGACACAGCCGACTCCGGCGCGGCCGATTCGGCGACGACGTCGACACCGACGATCCAAGCGTCGACCACCACGACACCGACCACCACGACCACGACCGTTCAAGCGTCGACCACCACCGCACCAGCAGCCGAAACGGCGTCCGATCCGACCGCCGACGCGTTCGGATGGGAGATCATCGATCCGGAATCGGCCGACGACATCGAACAGGGCGTGCTCGAGGTCCCCCTCGACCACGACGACCCGTCCGGCGACGTCGTCGAGTTGCATGTCGTGCGACGGCGTGCATCGGATCCCGAGAACCGCATCGGGGTTCTGCTGGTCAACCCCGGCGGACCGGGTTCGGGGGGCAGCGTGCTGGCCGAGTTCGCGGCCGAGATCTACGACGACGTCCTCCTGGAGCGATTCGACATCATCGGATGGGATCCGAGAGGCACCGGACTCTCCACCCCGGCGATCGACTGCGTCGACGAGTACGACCCCTACTTCGCTCTCGACTCGAACCCGGAGTCCGTCGACGAGGAAGCCGAGTTCCAGGCGGCACTCGGTGAGTTCGCTGCCGGTTGCGACGAGAGGTCCGGCGACCTCCTCGACCACGTGAACACCGTCGACGCAGCACGCGACATGGACGCCATCCGGCTGGCGCTCGGCGAAGACCAGATCACCTACTTCGGCTGGAGCTACGGCACGCAGCTCGGAGCCACCTGGGCGACGCTGTTCCCCGAGACGGTGCGCGCCGCCGTGCTCGACGGCGCCGTCGATCCCACGACCGGCCGCGCCGAAGGCCTGCTCGACCAGGCGGCCGGATTCGAATCGACCTTCCAGACGTTCCTGGCCGACTGCGCGTCGAAGCCGACGTGCCCGCTGGCGGTCGGCGGCGACCCGGGTGCTGCTGTCATCGGTCTCCTCGCGCGGATCGAGACCGACACGATCCCCACGGTCGAGGGGCGCCCCGACCTCACGTCGGGAATCGCCGAGTTCGGCATCGGCAACGCCCTCTACAGCGAGGACTCGTGGCCCGCTCTCGCTCAAGCACTCGCCGACGCGATCGACGGTGACGGAGCCGGGCTGCTCGCCCAATACGACGACTACATGCTGCGCTTCGAGGACGGCACCTACAGCAACGACCTCGAGGCCTACTTCGTGATCACCTGTGCCGACGACCCCGACACCGGCGGCATCGACGCGGCGGTCGACGCACGGGCCGAGTTCCGTGCGACCGCACCACTGATCGGAAGCACGACCGCCGCCGAACTCGCGATCTGCGCACTGCTCCCGGAATTCCCTGCGCCCGACTTCCAGATCACCGGTGCCGATGCGGGGCCGATCATGGTGGTCGGCAACACCGGCGACCCGGCCACTCCGTTCGAGGGCAGCCGGAACATGGCGGCAACGCTCGAGGACGGGTTCTTCGTCGCCGTCGAGGCCGACTCGCACACTGCCTACGGTCTGAACGACTGCATCGACACGACGATCGACGACTACCTGGTGGACCTGACCATTCCCGCCGACGACACGACCTGCTGAGGCCCGCCGGCGACGTCACCAGCGTGACGCCGCCGACGTCAGCCACGGTTGTTCGGCCCGAGATCGAGCTGCGAACGAACCCGCGACGGTCAGCCGTCCTGCTGCGACGGTTGGTTGTTGTCGACGTCTGTCTGAGGGTTGCCGATGCCGCCTTGGTTGACGTCCTCGTCGAGGTTGTCGACCGGCGCGCCGCCGCCGACGCCGTTGTTGACAGGCGGGACGACCGTGCCGAGGTCGACCGGTGTCGTCGGATCCCCGTCGTCGAGCGGATCGTCACCACCGTCCGATCCCGAGCAGCCCGCAATGGAGAGCAACGAGACTGCGAGCACGACAGTTGTTCGACGGGCGAGCGACATTCGTGAGATCGTCATTTCATCAATGTGCCTCGGGACCATCGAGGTCAAACACGAGATCGGGTGCGGCTGCGACGAGTCGACCACCGGGCAACTCGACGTCCCGGGCCGGCACCCCTGTGGAATTCGGGCGGGGCCACTCCCGGAATCGTCAGGTGAGTTCGTCGGCGAGGTCGTGGAGCGAGGTGATCCGCTCGAACTCGGCGCCGGCGTGATCGTCGAACGGATCGAGCAGGATCGGGTGCAGCCCCGCCGCCGCTGACGCGGCGATGTCCATCGTGACCGAATCGCCGACGTACGCGATCCTGGCCCGGTCGAATTCTGCGAAAGCGGGGAGAGCATGATCGAAGATCGCCGGGTCCGGCTTGGCCACGCCGACGACCTGGCTGTCGACGATCACTCTCATGTCGACGTGGTCACCGGGTCCGACCTGTGCGACGCCGCGAGCCAGCATCGACTCGATCTGACCACTCGCATTCGACACCACGCCCATCGGGATCTCGGCGACGGCGAGGCGGTCGAGCGCTGTACGAGACTCGGGAATGATCCAACGCCACGTGTGGTGGTAGCGGGTCCGTCCCAGCACCTCGGCAGCTTCGAGGTGTTCGTTGTCGGGCACTCCAATGGAGGCGACGTAGGTTCGGTCATAGGCCTCCCAGGACGATTCATCGGCAGCGACGTCGGACTTCGCCTTCATACCCGCGTAGTGGGCCCGTCGATGCACCTCGGTGTCGGAAGCCCCGCCGAAGTACGCCAGTAACGGCGCGAGCACGGTGGGGTCGGGGAGCACCAGCACGCCGCCTGCGTCGAAGATGACGGCGTCGAAACGGCGAGACGAATCGGTCACGGGCCGATCACTCGATCAGTCGAGGATCTCGTGGAGGAAGCCGGTGAACTGCGGCCAGATCGTCTCGGCCAACTGCTCGTCGTAGGTACCGAACGAGTCGTGGGGCGACATGAACGCGTGGCCCGTGCCCTGGTGCACCGTGAGGGTGACCTTCTTGCCCATTCCCTGCATCTTCGCTTCGAGTTCCCTGGCGCCGTCGGGTCCGAAGAAGTCGTCGTTCTCGGCGAAGTGACCCTGGATCTGAGCCTCGATCTTCGACACGTCGGGGCCGTCGTCGCCCGACGGGTAGCCGTAGAACGGCACGGCCGCTTTCACCACGTGCGGGCGGCCGGCGGCGATCAGGAAGGTGAGCATCCCGTCCATGCAGAACCCCACCACGCCGACTCCGGTGCCGGTGGTCTCGTCGAGCCCGAGCAGGTGGTCGACCGCACCGCTCATGTCGCCGGCAGCGCGCTCCGGCGGCAGCGAGTTCATCAACTCACCGGCCTTGTCCATCTCAGTGTGTTCGGCGAGTTCGCCCCGATACAGGTCGGGCGCCAAGGCGACGAACCCGTTCTCGGCGAGTCGGTCGGCCATCGCCTTGATCCCCGAGTCGAGGCCCCACCATTCCTGCACCACGATCACACCCGGCCCCGATCCCGACTCGGGCACCGCCAGGTACCCCCGTGCGTCGATGTCACCGGATGCGAATTCGATCATCTGTCCCATGCGTCCAACGTAGACGTTCGACCGTCGCTCACACCTGCGCAGCGGGCATGTGTACAGCTCGGCTCGGGGTTTCTGGGTTTCTGACAGCGCGACATCCGCGTTCCCGGAGACCCAGAACCAGAACGACGCATGAGAACGCACGACGCCCGGCACGGGAGAAGAGGATCTCCCGGCCGAGCGCCAGCGAGTCAGGGCGACAGCCCTGAGAACGAGTGGATCGACGTCGGTCGATCAAGACGACGGAGTCGTCACGACGGCAGAGCCGTCGTCACTCGCCTCCCTCGTTCAAGACCACGTCGATCGGGGTGTAGCCCGAACCCTGCAGGTCGACACCGTCGAGCAGTGCGACTGCTTCGGTGACGATGTCGTTGGTGAACGCCTCCGGGCCCGGATCGGAGGTCAGCACAGTGGCGCCGTCGAGGTTCGGAGTGTTCTGGCTGATCTCCACGGTGCGGTCCCACGCGGCCTGGTCGATGAGGCCGATGTTGGCGCCCGATGCGGGCCAGATCAGCTTGTTGACCTCGTTCATCATCCACTGCTGGTGGCTGGCGCCGAGGGTGGACCCGGCGTCGGTGACGATCGTGGCGCACTGCTCGACGTTGTCACGACAGAACGCCCAGCCCTGCAGCGAAGCGGCGACGAAGCGGACCGCCTGATCACGGTAGGTCTCGTCGTCTGCGAGGCGACCTGCGTCGGCCCAGATGGCGTCCTGCAACATGCCGACGCCCTCGTCCTCGTAACTGATGACATTGAAGTCCTCGGGCTGGTACAGCTCACCGGTGTCGGGGTTGACCGATTCGAGCACCTGTGCGTACTCGTTGTAGGTCATTGCCTCGGCAGCGTCGATCTCGCCTTCGAGCAGCGCGACCATGTCGAACTGCTGGCCCACGAGCGTCACGTCGGCGGCCGGATCGAGATCGGCCTCGCCGATGGCGGCGAACACCTCGTACTCGTTGCCGAATCCCCAGTTGCCGATGGTCTTGCCTTCGAAGTCGGCCGGGCTGGTGATGCCCGAGTCGGCGAAGCTCACCTGGAGCGTGCCCGAGCGTTCATACACCTGTGCGATGTTGACGATGTCGGCGCCGGCCTCACGCGTCTGGAGCGCCTTGGGCACCCAGGCGATGGCGAAGTCGGCGTTGCCGTTGGCGAGTTCGGACTGCGGCACGATCTCGACGGCGCCTTCCTTGATCTCCACCTCGAGACACTGATCGGCATAGAAGCCCTGGTCGATCGCGGCGTAGTAGCCGGCGAACTGGGCCTGTGTGAACCACTGCAACTGCAGGCTGACCGATTCGGTCTCGGCGCATTCGCCGGCCTCCTCACCGGGATCGTCGGCCGTTGCGTCGTCGACCTCGTCGGCGACGTCGTCGACGACCGCCTCGGCGTCGTCGAGCGCCTCGTCGGTCGCAGTCGAGATCTCCGATGCCACATCGTCGACGGTCTCGCTGGCACTGTCGCTGCCGCACGCTCCGGCGATGAGTGACGCAGCGGCCGCTCCCGCTGCGATCTTCGTGAATTGCTTCTTCATGTGTTCTCCCCCGGGGCCGCGGCCCCTGTTGTGTTGGTTGGTGTTCACGCTGTTCTGTTCACTTTCCCTGCCGCGCTCTCCAGCGCGACGGAGATCAAATAGAACGTCAACCCGAGGGTCGACGCTCCGATCACATAGGCCCAGGTGACGTCCTTGCTGCCGTTGAGGCTGTTGCGGACGCCGGTGGCGAGGCCGTTCTGCACGCCGCCGAAGTACTCGGCGACGAATGCGGTGATCACTGCGAGCGGCGCAGCGATCTTGAGCGCGGTGAAGAGGTAGCCGAGGGCGTTGGGCACGCGGACCTTGTACATGATCGCGGTCGGTGACGCGGCGTACGAGCGCATCAGCTCCAGATGTGTCGCGGACACCTGGCGCAGGCCTTTGCTCACGTTCACGAACACGACGAAGAACACGATCAGCATCACCATCAGCCGCCGTGGCAGTTGGCTGGTCGTGCCGAACAGCATGTTGTTCAAGATGGGCACGATCACCACGATGGGAATCGCGTTGACCGCCACAGCGAGCGGGGTCAGCAATGCCTCGACCTGGACGAACCGAACGGTCAGCAGGCTGGCGAGCACTCCGAGAACGATGCCGAGCAGCAGCCCGACGAGTGCGTTCGTGCCGGTCTCGAACGTCGCTTCCCGCACCTGACCGAACCGTTCGACGAACGCGGTGAAGATCGCCGAGGGCGCGGGCAGCGTGAACGGAGCGATGTCGAAGATCCTCACCACCGACTCCCACAGAACGAGGAATGCCGCGCCGAACAGCGCAGGCGGCCACAGCGTCTCGACAGCGCGTTGCGTCGTCATCGGTCCTCGATGCCGCGAGCACTGTCGGTCAACTCGCCGCCGCGCAACGCCTCGCGGACCTCGGTGATCTTCTTGTAGAACGTGTCGTCCTCACGTGTGTCCTCGTCACGGTCGCGCCCCAGATCCACGGACACGATGTCGGTGATGCGACCGGGTCCAGCCGACATCACCACCACCCGATCCGAGAGGTACACGGCCTCCGGGATGGAGTGGGTGACGAAGACCACCGTGGTCCCCGTGGCCGCACAGATCTGGAGCAGTTCGCTCTGCATGTGCTCACGGGTCATCTCGTCGAGCGCGCCGAACGGCTCGTCCATCAGCAACAGCGGCGGATGCGCAGCAAGCGCGCGCGCGATCGCGATCCTCTGCTGCTGTCCCCCCGACAGTTCCCAGGGCATGTGACCGCCGCGGTCGGGCAGCTTGACGAGTTCGAGCATCTCGCTCACCCGCTCCCGTCGCCGCTGCTTGTCCCATCCCTTTAGCTCCAGTGGCAGTTCGATGTTCTTCGTGACGGTTCGCCATTCGAACAGCCCCGACTGCTGGAACGCCATCCCGTAGTCCTGATCGATCCGCGCCTGGTGCGCCGACTTGCCGTTCACCAGGACGCTGCCGGCCGTGGGTTCGAGGAGGTTCGCGATCACCCGCAGCAGCGTCGACTTGCCGCACCCCGACGGCCCGATCAGCGAGACGAAGTCGCCCGGTTCCACTTCGAGACCGACGTGGTCGAGAGCCGCCACCGCTCCCGGCCCGCCCTGGTTGAACACCATCGACACGTCGGACACCACGACGGCCTTCGCCTGATCTGTGGCGGCGCTCATCCGAGAGACTCCTTCGGGCGGCGGCGCATCAGGATGCTCTCACCGGCGGCGACCAGACCGAACATGATCAGACCCAACGCCGCTGCGGCGAACACCGCCGCGTAGACCGACGCCGGCTGGGAGGTGACCTTCTGGCTGTAGTCGATGGTTGCGAAGCCGACGCCGCGGAGTCCGCCGAGCGTGATCTCGGTGACGATCACGCCGATCACCGACGCGGTGGCGGCGAGCTTCATGCCGGGAACCATGTACGGCACCGCTGCGGGGAACCGCAACTTGCGCAGCGTGGTCCACCACCCGGCGGCGTAGCTGTCCATCAGTTCGAGCGACGCTGCGGGTGCCGACTGCAGCCCACGCAGCGTCGACACGGTGACCGGGAAGAACGACAGGAAGGCGGCCAGTGCCGCCGCCGACGTCCACTGCGGAAGGTCGAGGCTGCCGCGGATCACCGTGATCTGAGGTGCGAGCGCGATGAGCGGAATCGTCTGGCTGATGACGAGGTAGGGCAGCAGGCCGCGCTCCACGATCTTGAGACGGGCCATGGCCACCGCGAGGCCGACCCCGACGAACATGCCGAGCGCGAGTCCCGCGAGCGCCATGCGCAGCGTGTACCAGGAGTAGCCGAGCAGGACACTCCACACCTTCTGGTCGCCGCTTCCGATGGCATCGTCTCCGAATTCGGCCGCCATCGTCCACGTGTGGGGCATGACCCGATCGTTGGTCTTCGGGATGATCCGCCATCCGAAGACATCGCCTCCATCCGCCGGGCCGACCGCCTTGTACGACTCCCACAGGGCGACGGCAATGGCCAACGAGGCGAACAGCAGGGCCGTACGCCGCACGGCAGTCGTTGCGATCGATGCTGTCCGCCCGGTTCGGCTCATCTCGTCACTGCTTCGCCAGCGCGTGTTCGGTCATGGCGGGGATGATCTTCTCGCCGTACTCGGCCAGCGTGTGGTCCTTCGC
>JBBSOH010000028.1:0-22762 GCA_038259945.1 Acidimicrobiales bacterium | reverse complement strand
TCGTCAGCGGCGAGGCGGGCATCGGCAAGACGACGATCCTTCGTGAGGGTGCGGCCCGCTGCGAGGTGGCGCTGCACGTCGGCCGCTGCGTCCAGATGGGTGGCGACGCGATTCCGCTCGCTCCACTGGCCGATCTCCTCCGACAGGTGGATCTGACGGACGAGGTCGCCACGCAGGTTCGGATCTTCGGCGAACACGCCTTGCGAGATGTCCGCGAATCCCGGCTCGGCAGCGTCGGGCACGCCGGGCTGGTAGATGGCCTTGATGATCTCGGGCCGGAGCACGAACCCACCATTGGCCAGCGTCGCGTAGGCCGTCGCCAGTTGCAGCGGCGACGCCGACAGCAGACCCTGTCCGATCGCCAGCTGCACGTTGTCCCCGGAGTAGTAGTCCCGGCCTTCGTCTTCGGAGATCACACCGAGTTCGGCGTAACGCGCCTTGAGTTCCTTGTCGGGGACGGTCCCGTCGAACTCGAACGGCAGATCGATGCCCGTGTCGGCACCGAAGCCGAACAACCGCAGTTCCTCCTGCAGTACCGGTCGATTGTCGTTCTGGAACATCATCTGCTCGCCGATTCGGTAGAAGAACGCGTCGCTCGACACCGCGAGCGCCGTTTCCACATCGACGTACCCGTACACGCACGGGCGCCCGGTGCCCGAACACGTGGCGTTCTTGAACACACATCGCACGAGGCCCGAATCGCAACGATTCTGGTCGATCGTGTCGACCATCCGGTACGTGCCGGTGTCCTCGTAGTACTCGTCGGTGGTGATCAGACCGGTCTCCAACGCCGCATACGCGGTGAACGGCTTGAACGTCGATCCGAGGTTGTACCGGCCCTGGATCGCCCGGTTGACGAGCGTGGACCGATCAGGATCGGTCTTCACGCTGTCGGGGATGACCTCGCCGTTGTCGTCGTACTCGAGCTTGCTCACGTCGGTGGCGTCGAACACCTCCTCGAAGACTCCGCCACCCAGATCGGACTCGAACCAACGGTTGTCGAAGGTCGGGTAGCTGGCCAGCGCCACGATGTGACCGTTCTCGTGGTTCTCGACGACGACGGCACCGGCGGGCGCCTTGTAGGGAACCTCTTCGGGGAAATCGGTGAAGTAGCGGTCCTCGAAGTTCGTCTCGGGATCGAGCCCGTTCGTGGCGACCTCACCCTGTCGGAGCCTCAGTTGGGATTCGAGTGCCTGTTCGGCGTACTGCTGCTGATCGAGGTCGATCGTGAGCTGGATGTCGTTGCCGTTGACCGCCGGCACCTCTTCGATCACCCGCACGATCCGACTCGACTTGTCGACCTCGTAGACGACGTAGCCGGGCGTGCCGTGCAGTTCGTCCTCCATGGAGAGTTCGATCCCGAACTTGCCCACGCGTTCGATCAACTCGTAGTCACGATCGAGGTACGCATCCTTGGTCTCGGCGGTGATCCGGCCCATGTATCCCACGACGTGGCTGGCGAGCGGTGCGTACGGGTAGACGCGCCGTGAGAGTTCGAGGATCTGCACGCCCGGAAAGTCCTCGACGCGCTCGCGCAAGGCGATCGCCGTGGGTTCGTCGACATCGTCGGCGACCGGGAGCGGCATCAGCGTGCTGTAGATCCCACTGTCGAATCGCGCTTCCATCTCCTCCACCGGCACGTCGACCCAGCCCGACAGACGGCGGAAGATCTCGGCGCGGTCGTCGGCGCGGCGGACGTAGTCCCAGTCGACGCCGACGGTGAGGACTCGTTCGTTGTCCGCGAGGATGCGACCTTCGGCGTCGAAGATCCGTCCGCGCTCGGGGAGCAGCGGGCGGGTCTGGCGCTTCGTGGTGTCGACCTGTTCCTGGAGTGTCGCCTGCTCGACGGTCTGGAGGAACCACAGCCGGGCCCCGACCAGACCGAACAACATCGTGCCCACGAGTGCGAGCACGCCGAGGCGCGTCGAGCGCTTGTCCAGGGCCATCTCGACAGTCTGCCCGTCACACAACCGCAATGTGGGGCATGGACGGAAAACTCGTCGCGACATGGATCACGGGAACCGAACCCGTCACCCGAGGATCGCCTGCAGGTCTCCCGTGCGGTCGCTGCCGCTCTCACCGGTCTCAGACGGGCGGGAGATCGGTGGGAGCGGTCCACTCGGGTCCGCGGATGCGCAGGCACCATCGGCCGACCGGGACGAGCACCGGACTCATCACCATGGCTGCGGCCGCGACGATCGCCACGATCTTGGGCATCTGCGACGGCCACGGATTCTCCTCCCCGATGAAGATCCGTACCACCGGCAGCATCGCCTCACCGACCGCAGCGCCGATGGCGACGAAGATCGCGTTGAGCCACCACTGAGGGTCGGCTGCGATCAATGCGAGGAGTCCTGCAGCGACCCCGGCGAGCGTGAAGGCGATCGCCGTCGACCCGACCGGTGTGCCCTCTGCGAGATCGAACATGATGCCCAGAGTGAAGCCGGCGACAGCTCCTCGCTCCGATCCTCCGGCAGCGCCGGCCGCTGCGACGAGCGCCAACACGACCTGCACGATCACGCCCGACACCCGGATCTCGCTGAACACGGTTCGCTGCAGGGCCAGCATCACCATGCCGACAGGGACCAGCCGGATCAGCGAGCTGCGAACGATCGCCGCGAGCATCGACGACCGGTCACTCCCCTGCTTCCGACCGCGGCCGGAAGAGCACGACGCGCACGAAGTTCAATTTGTCCAGATCGGCGTTGAGTTCGATCTCCAGGAGCGGACCCGCAACGCCGGCGCGGTCGGCGCGGTTGATCACGCGACCGACAGGGATGTTCGGCGGCGCCGGGCTGTCGGACGGTCCGGCCGTCTCGACGAGGTCGCCCTCCTCGAGCACGGCAAGCGACGGGATGTCCTGAAGGAAGCGGATCTGGGTCAGCTTGCCTGCGCCGCGACCTTCGAGCACGCCGAACTCCTTCTCGAGTTGTTCGGGAACCAGCTCGGGAACCGTGGTGGTCGTGGTGTCGGTCGGTTCGACCGGGTTGCCGTCGACATCGGTGCTCGGCGGTGCGTCCTCGTCCGGGACCACGGCGGGAGGGAGATCCACGATCTCGGGCGAGACGACGCCCGGTTCGGGCAGGTCACCGGCCTGAGGAAGGTCGGGATCGGTTCGCTCGAAGACATCGGCCGGCGTACTCCCGCCGGGTTCGTCGGACTCGTCGGCGACGGTGTCGGTGTCGGTGGGATCGACGTCCACGGACGTGTCCGAAGGCACCGAGTCCGGTGCATTGGCGGCGTCGACCTCGTCCTGCACCCGCTGCTCGTTCTCCTCGGGCGTGTTTCCGGAGGGGGTGGTGTTGGAGGTCGCCGCATCGTCGAGCGTTCCGTCGTCGAGAGAACTCGTCTCGCCCGTGCCGCCGAGGATCTCGACGGCGATCGAGTAGCGCGGGTCGGTCACCAGCATCACGATCGATGTGGTCGTGCTGACCCGCGTGATCTTGCCGATCAGACCGGCCTGGTTGACCACCGGCATGCCCACGGCGATCCCGTCGTTGCTGCCCTTGTTGATCTCGACGGTCTGATCGATGTTGTTCGTCGCCCCGCCGACGACTTGCGCCGTGGCAGTCGGGAATCCGGCCAACGACGGCAAGTTCTCGAATGCGAGCAGGAGGTTGTAGTCGATGATGCTCGCCTCGGCGGCGGCCTGCGTCCCGCGCTGGCGGTCGATCTGATCGAGCAACACCTGGTTCTCCGTGACCAGGTCGTCGTAGTTCGTGTAGGCGTTCCACCCCCGCTGGACCGGATTGGTGACGACATCGGCAGCACGTTCGACCGGCGACATCGCCTGTGAGAAACCATCGCGGATCGTGTCGAGCACCGGGTTGCCGCGCAGATCGAGAGTGAGCAGGAGCACTGCGGTGAGGAGCAGCGAGATGATGACGCGGCGGCGACCGACGGTGTAAATGGCCATGATGTGCGAGTGACCCCTGACGGGGTCGGTTCAGTCTTCGCCGCCCATCGACATGAGGCCGCGCATCGCATCGATGTTCTCGAGGGCACGGCCGGAACCGATCACGACGCTGTACAGCGGTTCGTGGGCGATCTTGATCGGCATGCCGGTCTCGTGGTGGAGTCGTTCGTCGAGGCCGCCGATGAGCGCGCCTCCGCCGGTGATCGTGATGCCGTCCTCCATGATGTCGGCCGCCAGTTCCGGAGGGGTCTTGTCGAGTGTGGTCTTCACGGCGTCCACGATGGCAGAGATCGGCTCGGCCAGGGATTCACGGACGTGTTCCGTGGTCAGTTGAATCGTGCGGGGGAGACCCGAGATCAGGTCGCGTCCACGGATGTCGGCCGTGAGTTCCTCTTCCAGCGGCCATGCAGATCCCATCTGGATCTTGATCTCCTCGGCGGTTCGTTCACCGATCGCGAGCGAGAACTCCTTCTTCACGTACTGCAGCACCGCTTCGTCGAGTTCGTCGCCGGCGACGCGAACGGACTGGGCCGTGACGATGCCTCCGAGCGAGATCACTGCGACCTCGGTGGTCCCGCCGCCGATGTCGACGATCATGTTGCCCGACGGTTCGTGGACCGGCAGGTCGGCACCGATCGCCGCAGCCATCGGTTCTTCGATGATGTGCACCGGCTTGCGTGCCCCCGCGTACTCGGCTGCGTCCTGCACGGCTCGTTGCTCCACGCCGGTGATGCCCGACGGCACGCAGATGACCATGCGCGGCTTGGACCACTTCGAGGCGTGCACCTTCTGGATGAAGTAGCGCAGCATCTTCTCGCACACCTCGAAGTCGGCGATGACGCCATCCTTCAACGGGCGGATCGCCTTGATGTGGTTCGGGGTCCGACCCATCATCCGCTTCGCTTCGAGGCCCACTGCGACGGGTCGCCCGTCGTTGACGTTGATCGCCACCACGGAAGGTTCGTCGAGCACGACACCTTGGCCGCGCACGTAGATGAGGGTGTTCGCCGTGCCGAGGTCGATGGCGAGGTCACGCCCCAGACTGAGTGGGTTGTTGCGGGCCATGTACTGGCCGTCCCTTCGCGAGCTGTGTGGTCAGGTCGTGACGGGCGATCCCAACGATGCCGCGTCCTGCCTGAATGCCGAAATCCAGATGATGTCCGAATCTAGTGCGGGTCGACGGAAGCGTTGTCCCGTCGGGTCCGAATGTTACAGATTCGGGAAGAAGATCCCGATTTCGCGAGTCGCCGAGTCGAGCGAGTCGCTGCCGTGGACCAGGTTCTCGGTGAAGAGGATGCCGAGGTCGCCGCGAATGGTGCCGGGTGCGGCATCACGCGGGGTCGTCGCTCGCCTCATGTTGCGCACGACCTGCCACGTGTCCTCCGGGCCCTCGACGACCATCGCCACGACCGGGCCACGGCTCATGAACTCGACGAGTTCGCCGTAGAAACCCTTGCCCACATGCTCCTCGTAGTGCTTGGCGAGCGTGTCGGCGTCGAGACGGCGCAGTTCCATCGCCACGACGTCGAGGTTCTTGGCCTCGAAACGCGAGATCACCTCACCGGCGAGCTTGCGCTCCACGGTGTCGGGCTTCAACAGGACGAGTGTGCGATCAGACATGGCCCTGCACGCTACCGATGCATCGGGTTCGTCAGACACCGATGCAATCGGTGTCAGACGTCGTTCACCCCGCTGTCGACATCGGGCCGATCCGGGTGACCGGTGTCCCGATCGGTGTCAGACGTCGTTCACCTGGTCCCGAGCCGCGGACTCGATCCGTCTGCAGGATCTCGAGGACCCGGTTGCGAAAGCCAGCAAGATCATGCCGCTGTTCGACGAGCACACGGGCGGCGGCCAACCGGCGTCGTCGACTGCGTTCGTTCGCGTCCTGCGGATAGAGGTCGCTGAGCTCGGTTCCAGCGATGTCATGACCGACGATCTCGACGATTCGCCTCACGTCTGCACGCGAGTGCACGTCGGGACCTGGGGCACAGGCGAGTTGCGCTGCGAGAGCGATCGACTCGATGTCACACGTCAGATCGGCATCTCCGGACTCGGAGCCGTCCGCTGCTGGGTCGACGAAGCGGAGAAACGTCGAGGGGTCCGGACCGAAACGCTCGTGGACGTAGTCGGTGCACAGCCATGGGAACCGAACTCTGTCGACGGCGCCTGACAGACCGGACCACGGATAGTCGACGAGCGGCCGACTCCAACCGAGATCGCGCGGGTTGGCGTTGATGTATCGGAAGAGCCAGTCCAGATGACTCTCACGTTCGACGAGTACGGAGTGGAATCGACCCCGGAAGATCGCCCCGTCGACGCCTCTCCTCACATTCACCGCCTTCGTGAACGTCGACATCAGCCACTGCATCGCCGACGACAGGGCACTGTCACGTGAACGAACGAGGAGGTGGAGGTGATTCCCCATGAGGCAGAACGCATGCACCTCGATCCCGAATCGAGCGTCGAGATCTCCGATCAATCCGAGCGCCAGCAGCCGATCCTCGTCGTCGCGGAACACGAGTCGACGTCCCGCTCCGCGATGCATCACGTGGTGCCAGGCACCGGGTCCGTCTCGTCTCGCTGCTCTGCCCATCCGCCACATCATGACGAGGGGGTACTCCACGGTTGACGAGGTCGGTGAACGACGTCTGACACCGATCGCCTCGGTTGACGAGGTCGGTGTGGACCGCGGGTGAACGACGTCTGACACCGATTGCCGCACGGATTGCGCACCGCACTCCTCATCTCGCAGCCTGACCTCAGGGGAGGCGTTGCGAAGGTGTTGCGGTGTCTGACCCCGGGGATCGACGACGGATCAGTTGGCGCGGCGGAGCAGCGTGGGTCGGGCGGCGCCGGCGGTGTAGAGGCTGCCCGTCACGAGGATGGCGTCGTCGCCGTCTGCATATTCCAAGGCACGAATGCAAGCGGACTCCACGGTGTCGAAGCTGACGATGTTGTCGCATCCGAGTTCCTCAGCGGCGCGCGCGAGGTCGGACGCCGCGACCGCCCGGGGGGTCGGTGCCGTGGCCACGAGCACGAGGTCGAACTCGTCCGCGCGCAACGCTGCGAGCATCTCGCCCGGATCGCGGAGAGTGCCCACGACGAGGATCCGACGGCCCTCGGGGTGGAAGTCCCCGAAGAACACCTCGGCGCACGTGTCGGCACCGAACGGGTTGTGCGCACCGTCGAGGATGGTCAGCGGCTGACGACCGAGGATCTCGAAGCGCGCCGGCATCACGACCTCGCCGAAACCCTCGTGAACGACGTCCTCGGGAAGCGGCGCCGCGAAGAACGTCTCGACCGCCGCCAACGCGACCGCTGCATTGTCACCCTGGTGTGCTCCGTTCAGCGGCAGGAACACGTCGGTGTAGATCGTGGTCGGGGTGCGCAGGTCGAGCAGTCGACCGTTGACCGCCAGCGCGTTGCTGGTGGTGGCGAAGTCATCACCGCGCACGAGCGATGCCGCTCCGCCGGCCTCTTCGAAGATCTGGATCAGTTCCGGCCTGGTCTCACCGATGATCACGGCACTTCCCGGCTTGACGATGCCCGACTTCTCCCGAGCGACGTCCTCGAGGGACGGACCTGCGAACTCGTTGTGGTCCATTCCGATGTTGGTGACCACGGCGACCTGCGACTGCACGATGTTGGTGGCATCCCACCGGCCGAGCAACCCGACCTCGATCACCATCACGTCGACTGCGATGTCGGCGAACCAGCGGAACGCCGCTGCCGTGAGGATCTCGAAGTAGCCCGGGTCCTGACCGACGAGCGGCGCCACCTCGGCGACCGCCTGGATCTGCTCGGCCAGCTCCTCCTCGGTGATCGATTCGCCGTTGCGGCGGAAACGTTCGGTCACCGATTCGAGATGCGGGCTCGTGTACGTGCCCACCGTCAGTCCCTGAGCCGCGAGCAGCCGCGAGATCATCTGGACGGTCGAGCCCTTGCCATTCGTTCCCGTGACATGGATGACCGGCGCGCTGAGGTGAGGGTCGCCGAGCGCCCCGCAGATGGCCAGGATCGGCTCGATCGACGGCGAGTCGATCCGACCCGTCTTCTGATACGACATGTGCTCGTCGAGATACGCGAGCGCTGCCTGGTAGTCCATGGTGTCCTGTCGAAGTGTGTGGTGTCGCTGCCGGTGTCCGACACCGGGAGGGACGGTCAGGAGGCGGCTTTGCGCTGGCGGGGCACTGTGCGGGGCACGAGCGTGGGGTTGACCTTGTTCGTCACGGACTCGGCGTCGATGACGACCTTGCCGATGTCGTTGCGACCCGGGAGGTCGTACATGGTCTCGAGCAGGACCTCTTCGAGGATCGCCCGCAGCCCGCGGGCGCCTGTTGCTCGCAGCAGCGCCTGGTCGGCAATGGCCGACAGGCCGTCCTCGGTGAACTCCAGTTCGACATCTTCGAAGCTGAAGATCTTCTCGTACTGCTTGACCAGGCTGTTCTTGGGCTCGGTGAGAATGGACACCAACGCCTCCTTGTCCAGGCTGCGCACGGCGCCCACCATCGGAAGACGACCGATGAACTCGGGAATCATCCCGAACTTCACGAGGTCTTCCGGAAGCACCTGTGCGAAGAGTGCGCCGGGATCGCGGTCGACGTGGCTGCGCACGGTGTGGTTGAAGCCGACACCCTTCTGACCGATCCGGTTCTCGATGATGTCGTCGAGACCGGCGAAAGCACCACCGAGGATGAACAGCACGTTGGTCGTGTCGATCTGGATGAACTCCTGGTGCGGATGCTTGCGTCCGCCCTGGGGTGGCACCGATGCCTGCGTGCCTTCGAGGATCTTCAACAGTGCCTGCTGCACACCTTCACCCGACACGTCGCGGGTGATGGACGGGTTCTCGCTCTTGCGGGCGACCTTGTCGATCTCGTCGATGTACACGATGCCCGTCTCGGCTCGCTTCACGTCGAAGTCGGCGGCCTGGATGAGCTTGAGGAGGATGTTCTCGACGTCCTCGCCGACGTACCCGGCTTCGGTGAGCGCAGTGGCGTCGGCCACGGCGAAGGGCACGTTGAGCTGGCGGGCCAGGGTTTGCGCCAGGTGGGTTTTGCCGCAACCGGTCGGCCCCAGCAGCAGGATGTTCGACTTGGCGAGTTCGACCTCGTCGCGCCGACCGACCGTGGATTCGTTGTCGGCCTGGTGCTGGATGCGCCGGTAGTGGTTGTACACCGCCACGGAGAGGATCTTCTTCGCGTCGTCCTGGCCCACCACGTAGTCGTCGAGGAACGCTCGGACCTCGCGCGGGTTCGGGAGTGACTCGAAGTTGACGTCGGCGGTCTCGGTCAACTCCTCTTCGATGATCTCGTTGCAGAGATCGATGCACTCGTCGCAGATGTAGACGCCCGGACCGGCGATCAACTTCTTGACCTGCTTCTGCGACTTGCCGCAGAAGGAGCACTTGAGGAGTTCCCCGGTGTCGCCGAATTTCGCCACTGTCGATTCTCCTCACATCGTCTTTCGTCGTTTCGTGCCCCGACACGAACGGCTGTCCATCATGCAACATCCCGGTCGCCCAGGTGGGGACCGTTGCGATCCACACCCCCTGCGGGGTGTGGAGCCCACTCAGCGGATGGGACCGGCGCGGTCCACCGCTTCGCGGGAGTTGATCACCTGGTCGATGATGCCATATTCGAGCGCCTCGTGCGCTTCCATCACGAAGTCGCGGTCGGTGTCCTTGTGGATCTTCTCGACGGTCTGGCCGGTGTGCTCGGCCAGGATGCCGTCGAGGATCTCGCGCATCCGCATGATCTCCGAGGCTGCCAGTTCGAGGTCGGTGACCTGCCCGTAGCCGACCTGACCCGAAGGCTGGTGCAGCAGGACGCGGGCGTGCGGGAGCGCCAGGCGCTTGCCCTTCGTGCCGGCTGCGAGCAGCACGGCCGCAGCCGATGCGGCCTGGCCGAGACAGATCGTGGCGATGTCGTTCTTGATGAACTGCATCGTGTCGTAGATCGCGAACAGCGCGGTGATGTCGCCGCCCGGGCTGTTGATGTAGATGTTGATGTCCTTGTCGGGGTTCTCCGACTCGAGGAAGATCAACTGGGCCGAGATGAGGCTGGCGACGGTGTCGTCGACCGGCGTCTGCAGGAAGATGATGTTCTCCTTCAGCAGGCGGCTGTAGAGGTCGTAGGCGCGCTCGCCGCGAGCGGTCTGCTCGACGACGTTGGGCACCATGTAGTTGGTTGCTTCGAGATCCATCAGGCTTCGTCCTCGCTCGTTTCGTCGTTGGCTTCGGTGATTGCGTCTTCGGTGGTTCCCGCGCCGTCGTCGTCCGCCGATGCTCCGGTCGGTTCGTCGGCGGCGTCATCGTGACCGGCATGATCGTGACCGGCATGATCGTGGTCGGAATGATCGTGGTCGTGATCGTGATCACCGATGAGGAGGTCGCGGTCGATCTCCGTGCCGTTCTCGTCGACGTACGTGGCGCCGTGCACGAGCACGTCGAAGGCCTTGGCCTTGGTGATCTGGGCGACCAATTCACTCACGGCGTCGTTCTGTTCGTAGGCCTTGCGGATGTCCTTGGCCTTCTGCTGGTACTGCATCGCCAGGCGTGCGTACTCACGCTCGAGTTCGTCGTCGCCCACCTCGATCTTCTCGGCGACGGCGACGGCTCGCAGCGCGAGATCGACCTTCACCGCCATCTCCGACTGCCCGCGCATCCCCTCGACGAAGCTCGCCGGGTCCTGCCCGGTGGCCTGCATCCACTGTTCGAAGTCGATTCCCTGGGCCTGGAACTGCTGGATCGTGCCCTGCACCCGTTGATTCAGGTCGGAGGACACCATTGGCTCGGGGACGTCGATCTCGACCAAGGCGGCGAGTGCGTCGTTGAGCTTGGATCCGGCCTGCTGGCGAGCGGCGCTGAGCTTGCGCTCGACGAGCGACTCGCGCAGGCTCGTTGTCCACGCCTCGACCGTGTCGAACTCGCCGACGTTCTCGTCGACCCACTCGTCGGTCAGTTCGGGCAGTTCACGTGTCTGGACGGACTGCACCGTGACCGTGAAGTCGGCTTCGTCCTCGGTGCCCTTCGGAGTGGCGGAGAACTCGAGCACGTCACCGGCGGACGCACCGACGAGATGGGAGTCGAAGTCGTCGGTGACCCACCCCTTGCCGATCTCGTAGGACCAGTCCGAGGTGTTGAGTCCGGCGACGTCCTCGCCGTCGCGCACCACCTCCATGTCGAGCACCACGAAATCGCCCTCGACTGCGGCCCGCTCGACGGTGTCGAGCGAGGCGTCACGGGCCAGTTCCTGCTCTTGGGCCTCGGTGATGTCGGACTCGTCGACCTCGACCGATGGCAACTCGACCTTCAGTGTGTCGTAGCCGGTGACGGTGATGATCGGCCGAACTTCGCAGATCGCCTCGAACTCGACCGGACCCCCTTCCTCGCCTTCGGTGATCTCGATCTCGGGGGTGGCGATCAGGTCGACGTCGTTCTCGCGAACGGCTCGGGAGAGGTATTCCGGGACGCCGTCGCGCATGGCCTGCTCACGTGCCGGGCCCATCCCGACTCGGGCTTCGAGCACCTTGCGGGGCACCTTGCCGGCACGGAAGCCGGGGAGGTTGACCTCCTTGGCCAGCAGCTTGAACGCTTTGTCGATGTCCCGGTCGAATTCCGCTTCGTCGACTTCGACGTAGACCTTGACCTTGTTGTCCTCGAGCACTTCCACCGAACTTTTCACGGAGGCCGAGGCTATCTCGATTGATTCGGCCTCAGACCGGACGGCGACAAGCCGGCCGGGATCGGCCGAAACACCGGACTTCCGGTGGGAAGATGCGTTTCAGGTCTGCCCATCGGGCAGAATGATGCCGATGGAGTACTGGAAGCCACACAAGCTGGCGTCGCCGCACGACGGCCAGATCTCGTTGAAGATGAACGACAGGGTCGTGAGCACCGCTGAGATCCACGGCGTGCCGATCGGCACCGAGGGCAAGGTCATCCTGGCCAACGGCTTCAACTGGCTGCGGTATCGGGTGCTCTTCGAGAACGGTGCCGAGATCGGCGACTGCGATCACCGCAACATCGAGGCCACCGGTCGCACTGCGAAGCGGATCGCCAAGGCCGACGCCAAAGCCAACCGCTGACGGCTGTCCACTGACGGCCATCAGCTCGTCTGGCCACCTGTCTGGCAGCGGCGCATCGTTCTCGCGGTGGCCGTCACCGAACAGCGGGCTCTCGTGCAGGTTGTGACGTGACTGGGCTCTGCTCCCAGCCCGCGATCGCGGCGGACGGAACGTCCAGTCGAGGTCGATACGTCGAATTCATCTCGGTTCCCGCTCCCAACAGTTGCCCCGGGCGAATTCCAGAGGTGGGTCGGACGGTGTCGAAGGAACCGGGACGTCAGGATCCGGTCAAGCGTGATTCTGCGATCAGCGCGCCCGCAATTCCTTGCGCAGAATCTTCCCGGCGGCGCTCTTCGGGATGGCTTCGACGACCTCGAGCAGTCGGATCTGCTTGTAGCTCACCAGGTGCTCGCCGATGAGCTCCTGGATCTCCTCGAGCGTGATCGTCTCACCGTCGACCGCCGTGACGAACGCCTTGGGCACCTCGCCCGCTTCGTCGTCGGGGACGCCGATCACGGCGACATCCGCAACCTTCGGGTGCGTGATGATCAGTGCCTCCAACTCCGCCGGCGCGACCTGGAATCCCTTGAACTTGATCAGTTCCTTGAGCCGATCGACGATCGTCATGTGGCCCGCTTCGTCGATGATGGCGACATCGCCGGTGTGCAGCCAGCCGTCGGCGTCGATCGTTGCGGCGGTCGCCTCGTCGTTGTTGAGATACCCCTTCATCACCTGCGGGCCGCGCACCCAGAGTTCACCGCGGCCACCGACACCCTGGTCCTCGCCGGTGTCGGGGTCGACAACGCGGCTCTCGGTGTTCGACACGGTCACGCCGCTCGTGCCGGCGCGGAACTGGCCTTCGACCGTGCAGTGGCTGACAGGTGAGAGTTCGGTCATGCCGAAGCCCTGCACGACTTCGCAGCCGAGTCGGGCGCCCGCCTCGGCAGCCAGTTCGGCGCCGAGCGGCGCTGCACCGGAGAAGATCTGGCGGACCGAGGACATGTCGTACTGGTCGACGACCGGGTGCTTGGCCAGGCCGAGGATGATCGGCGGCACCGCGAAGAACCGGGTGATCTTCAGGTCCTGGACGGCCTGGAGTGCTTCGACCATGTCGAACCGGGGCATCGAGATCACGGTCACGCCGTTGGCGAGCAAGCCGTTCATCAGCACCTGCATGCCGTAGATGTGGAAGAACGGAAGCGCGGCGAGCGCGACCTCATCGTCGGTGTACAGGATTGCGTGCTGCACCTGCTCGATGTTCGCCACGAGGTTGCGGTGGGTGAGCATCACGCCCTTGGGGAGCCCGGTCGTGCCCGACGAGTAGGGCAGGACGACCGTGTGGTCACCCGGGTCGACGGTGACCTGTTCGATCGGGTCACCGAAGATGTCGGCCATCGCCGTGGTGCCGTCGACGGCGTCACCCATCACGACGATCTCCGTGACCTGCGTCCCTTCGATTGCGCGTTGAGCGACATCGAGGAACATCGGAACGACGAACAACATCGTCGCTCCGGCGTCCTGCAGTTGGTGTCGCACTTCCTCCGCGCCGTACGTGGGATTGATCGTGGTGACCGCGCCGCCGGCGACGGCGACGCCGTGGAACACCACGGCGTACTCGGGCACGTTCGGCGCCATCAGTCCGACCACCGTGCCGGGCGCGACCCCCTTCTCGGCCAGGCCGCCGGCCAGTGAGTGGATGCCCGCGCTCAGCTCGGAGAACGTGAACGAACTCGTGCCGGCGGCGTCGCGGATGGCGACGCGGTCGGGCATCTCGACGACCCTGCGCAGCACGTGTGCGGTGATCGCCACGTCGGGAATGTCGACATCGGGAAGCGGACTCGTATGGATGATGGTCACGGCGGACGACAGTAGAACAGAAGTCATGTCGGCCGAAACCGTGCGTCCAACACGTCGAGCGGACGCCTCTCAGGAACGACCGGAAGCGGCCCACGGCAGTTCGCAGGCCTCGCCCGTGACCACGGCCTCGCGCACGATTGCGTTGCGGTGGGCACCCGCCGCCCACGACGGGAACACCGCCGAGTAGAGCCCGCTCCCGCCGGCGACGAACAACACGATGTCGTCGGGTCGGCGGACCGCATGGATGAGATCGGCATCGTCGCCGGAGCGAATGAACGCCGTGTTGACCGACCGCAGGCTTCCGCGGGTGTTCACGGCCAGCCGCTGCAGTTCACGTTGGACGTCGGCTCGGGCCATGCCTGCGTCGGCGAGCACCTGTGCGTGCTCGGGGTTCAGCGCAACGGCGACCGCTCCTCCGCCGAAGTTGGCGTTGTTGGAACCGGTGTTGGAGATGACGGCAGCGAGCGAGCGGAGAAGTCGGGCCGGCGAGCCCGGGTCGTCGGCGTCGTTCGTGAAAACCACGGAGTGGGGTGACTCGGCACCGAGGATGGTCACCACCGACTCGCCGGAGGAATGGCCCATCGACGCCGCCAGGGACTCCCACGGAGACGCGGCCTCGTCCTCGGCCAGGCAGAAGCCGAACTTGCCGGGGTGGCCGAGCAACGCCATGTCGGACACGCCGGGGCGGGCGTCTCCGATGTTCATCATGCACAGTCGCACGGCCCGCCCGATCGAGGCGTTGGCTCGATGACCCGGCCCGAGTGCTCCGAATCCGGCGGCGATCCGGCAGTGGCGCACGACCGGCCCGTTGACGATCATCAGCGGCGCGGTCGAGTGCGTGGTCGCCTGCATCTCGGCGAGGTCGAACTCCGGCTGCAGGATCGCCCGGATCGCAGCGACCACCACCGGTATGTGATCGGGGAGGCAACCGGCCATCACCGCATTGGTCGCGATCTTCTCGACCGTCGCCGCTCCTCCGCCCGGACCCATCGGACCGAGATCGAGGTCGGCATCGAGGCCGGTAGCGAGCACGAGGCGTGCGACTCGTTCGGCGGTCGGGATCACGACGGGAAGCCCGTCGGTGCAGCTCGAGTCGTGGAGCAGCTCGAGCGCTGCTGCTTCGTCGTCGGCCTCCAGCATCATGCGCCCGGCTTCCGGGATCCGTTGCCCACCGGGCTGTTGTCCGCAGGGATCACGCCGCGCAGGACTCCGACGATGCGAGCAGCGAGTGCATCGGCCACGGCACCCATCGCGTCGTGCCCCGTACCGGCCACCGGATGGGGCAGCCGCAAGCGAGGCAGGTCGGGCATTCCCGCCGACGCAGCAACGGAGTCGCCCTGCAACCAGAACTGATCGGTCACGAGGGCCACCGCGGGCACGCCTCGACGAGCTGCTTCGATTCCGTCACGCACGGTGCCGGAGGTGCAACTTCCTCAATGCCCGTAGGCCGCCACGACCGCTGAGCAGGAGTCGGCGATCGTCGAGAGGTGCTCGGGGGACGCGAGTGCGCTCGCATTCCCCTTGTCCAGTCGGACGAAGTCGACGCCGGGAAGCTCGTGCGACAGGGCCGTCTCGACATGGTCGAGGAACGCAACCGCGTCGGGAAAGCCGTTCGCGAACAGGGCGACCGTCTCACCAGCGCCGAGTTCGGCGGACAGCTCGTAGGGCTCGATCGCCCGGCTGGGCACACCTCGTGGATCCAGGAACTCCATGCGTCGAGTGTCGCACGGGTCCCGTGCACCGAACGAGCCGCCCGAACGCACCGGTCTTCGTTCTGTGGCCGATTCGTCTCGGAGTCCGGGACGGTACGGCCACAGAATGGCAGAAACGAGAACGCCGGAATCGGCGCGCCGCAGCTGAGGACAGCGAGGCGTCGGTCAGTCAGCCGCTGCGACCTCGGCCCGCCAGCCCGGTCTCCCGAACACGTGGCGGAACTTGTTCTTCCAGCCGGTCGCTGTCCGCACGTCGCGGGCGATGTCGATGAACTCGTGGTAGCCGAGGCGGATCGGGTTGAAGGAGTCGACGTTCTTCGTGAGCCCGTACTTGATCCGACGCACCTCGGGTTCGAAGGTGCCGAAGATCCGGTCCCAGAGGATGAGGATCCCGCCGTAGTTCTTGTCGAGGTAATGCGGGTTGGCGCCGTGGTGTACTCGGTGGTGCGACGGCGTGTTGAACACGGCTTCGACCGGCTTGGGGAGTTTGTCGATCGCTTCGGTGTGGATCCAGTACTGGTACAGCAGGTTGAGCTGGCCGGCCTTGACGACATGGTGAGCGGGGATGCCCAGCAGCGGCATCGGCAGGAACACCCACGACATGAGGTAGCCCGACCAGGGCTGGCGGAGTGCGGTCGACAGGTTGTATCGCTCACTCGAGTGATGGGTGACGTGGTTGGCCCAGAACAGCCGGACCTCGTGCATCCAGCGATGGTCCCAGTAGTAGAGGAAGTCCCAGGCGATCATCGCGACGGGCAGCGACCACTTGGTGTTGCCGATGTCAGCGACCTTGCGCTTGAACACGTACTTGTTCATCGCGCCGATCACACCGGCGAACGCCAGGTTCACGACGATGTTGCCACCGAGCATCGTGAGGCTGGCCCTGGTGTCACGCGGTTCGTAGCCAACCGGCACGAGGGGGTCGGCCGGCAGCGACGGATCGGACAATTCGTCGCGAGTGGCGTCGTCGAGGTCGCCGTCCGTTCGCAGATCTCGTCGGGCGAGAACGCGTGACTCCCACATCATCGTCCCGACGAACACGGGGAGGGACAGGAGATCGACCACATCGATCGGGCGGGACTTCACGAGCTTCATCCGGTCTCCAGTCTGCCTCGTCACGAGCGCCACGGGCCGCAGTTGGTGACATCCATCCGGGATGGATGTCACCACCTCGTCAGGGGCTCACCCGAAGTGGTGCGTTTCGCGAGCGGTGTGGCAGGTGAAGTCTCCGCAGTCACCGTTGCCCACAGATCGGATCTCCTTCCACATGACCATGCACGATGCTCACTCCGGCCAGAAGAACTCGAAGGGGGAACACGCTGCCGACGTCAGCGAAGCGTGTCCGTTCCGCGGGACCCGCATCGGCGGCGCTCTCGGTACGGGGCCTCAGCTCGATCACTGGTGGCCGAATCGGCTGAAGGTCGAGCTCCTGCATCAGAACCCGGTGCAGGCGAACCCGTTCGGTGAGGACTTCGACTACGCCGCCCAGTTCTCGAAGTTGGACCTCGATGCCATCAAGAGCGACATCAAGGCGTTCCTGACCACCTCGGTCGACTGGTGGCCGTCCGACTACAACAACTACGGGCCGCAGATGGTCCGGATGACCTGGCACGCAGCGGGCACCTACCGCATCGCCGACGGCCGTGGCGGCGCGGGAGAAGGAATGCAGCGGTTTGCTCCGATCAACAGCTGGTGGGACAACGGCAACACCGACAAGTCGCGGCGCCTCGTGTGGCCGATCAAGCAGAAGTACGGCAGGGCGATCTCGTGGGCCGACCTGATGGTGCTCACCGGCAACTGCGCGATGGAGATCATGGGTCTGCCCACCACAGGATTCGGTGGCGGTCGCATCGACGCCTGGGAGTCGGACCGCGCGACGTACTGGGGGCCCGAAGGGTGGAACGGTAAGCCGGTTCCCGACGGCGGCACGTCCCAGACGCTCGAAGGTCACCCCGACCAGATGGTCACCCGCACGCTGCGCTGGGAGGGAGCAGTCGACGAGGAGCACTACGACCTCGAGAACCCGCTCGCCGCATCGCACCAGTCCCTCATCTACGTCGATCCTGAAGGCCCGAACGGCAACGGAGTCCCGATCGACAGCGCACGTGACATCCGCGAGACGTTCAGCCGGATGGCGATGAACGACGAGGAGACGGTTGCTCTGATCGCCGGAGGCCATGCGTTCGGCAAGAGCCACGGCATGGTCGACGCCACCAAGATCGGCCCCGCTCCGGAGGGCGCTCCGATGAAGGCGATGGGTCTCGGCTGGCAGAACCCGGAGGGCACCGGATTCGCCGAGTACACGATGACCAACGGCATCGAAGGCGCATGGACGCCGAACCCCACGCAGTGGGACAACACGTACCTCGAGAACCTCTTCGCGTTCGAATGGGAGCAGATCGAAGGGCCGACGGGTGCCGTGCAGTGGCAGCCGACCGACCCCGGTGCTCCCAAGACCCCCGACGCTCACATCGAGGGGAAGATGAACGACCTGATGATGATGACGTCGGACATCGCCCTCAAGGTCGACCCGGAGTACCGCGTGGCGTGCGAGAAGTTCCTGCACGACTTCGACGCCTTCACCGACGCCTTCTCCCGGGCCTGGTTCAAGCTGACCCATCGTGACATGGGACCGAAGAGCCGGTACCTCGGCCCCGAGGTGCCCGCCGAGGACTTCGACTGGCAGGACCCGATCCCCACAGCCGACTACGAGCAGGTGAGCGACTCCGACATCGTCTCGCTGAAGGCCCAGATCTCCGAGACCGACCTCACCGTGTCCGACCTCGTGTCGGTGGCATGGGCTGCGGCATCGAGCTATCGCGACAGTGACAAGCGCGGCGGCGCCAACGGCGGCCGCATCGCTCTCGCCCCGCAGAAGGACTGGCAGGTCAACAATCCTGCGCAGGTCGCGAAGGTGATCGGCTCACTCACGACGATCAAGAACGGTTTCGACACCGATGCGAAGAAGGTCAGCATCGCCGACCTGGTGGTGCTCGCCGGATGCGTCGGCGTCGAGAAGGCGGCGTCGGCAGCCGGCGTCGAAGTGACCGTGCCGTTCGCGGCCGGGCGCGTCGACACCACTCAGGAGATGACCGACGTCGAACAGTTCGACTGGCTGCGGCCGGTGTCGGATGGTTTCCGCAACTACCACAACGAACATCTCGGGTACGCCGTCGCCCCTGAGCATCTGTTCCTCGACGCCGCACAACTGTTGAGCCTGACAGCTCCCGAGTGGACGGCTCTCGCTGGCGGCCTGAAGGTGCTCGGTGTCAACTCCGACGGGTCGCAGCACGGGATGTTCACCGACCGCCCTGGAGTGTTGACGAACGACTTCTTCCGGGTCGTCACGTCGATGGACGTGGCGTGGACGCCGCACGACGACAGCGAGATGCTGTTCGACCTGACGGACCGGCTGACCGGCGAGACCAAGTACACGGCCACGCGCTGCGACCTGGTGTTCGGTGCGAACGCCGAACTCCGCCAGGTTGCCGAGGTGTACGGGTCGATGGACGGTGGGGAGCAGTTGGTCCACGACTTCGTGGCCGCCTGGCACAAGGTGATGATGCTCGACCGCTACGACGTCCCCGAGGCGCGCCACTCGGCCGTCTCGTACCGCTGACCCCGTCGACAGGTTGGCGGCTGACAGCGGTGCTGCCGACTCCATGTATCGTCGGCGTCATCACCAGGACGACACCACTGCGACCAGCGGACGGGGGGAGCGAGCGACTGTCCGCCGCCGATCGTCGCGCTGCCCTGCTCGACTCCGCGTTGGAGGTCCTCGCACGGGAAGGTGAACCGGCCGTCACCATCGGCAGCGTCGCAGAACGCGCCGGAGTGACGAGAACACTCGTCTACAAGCACTTCGACAACCGCGACGACCTCCTGATCGAGTTGAACCGACGCGAGTCCAAACGGGTGGACCGCGAACTCATCGCTCTCGTCCAGCACACCGAGGGTGGCTTCGAGCCCAAGATGCGTGCGCTGGTGCGTGGGCTGCTCGACTCCGTCGACCGCTGGGGTACCGTCTTCGTTCCGCTGCGCGACACCGCAGCAGGGCCGGTTCGGCGACGCGAAGGACGTTCCCGCAACCAACGGACACTCGAGTACTTCACCGAATTGGCCGCTGCGGACTACGGCCTCACCGACGACGATGCCCGCGAGATCCTCACGATCCTGCTCGGCGGACTCGACCCGTTGATGTGGATGGTTCGTGCCTCCACACCGATCGCCGAGCGCGAACGCCTGACGGAACGGTTCGTTCGTCTACAGGTCGCAGCGCTTTCGACTCTCGGCTAGAACCCGCTGCCAGCGACACCCCACGACCTCATCGACGCGGTCGCGACCGCCTCCCGGTTCCGATTCCCGGCCGTGACGCTCGCCGAGGCGCAGGTCGAACACCAGCCGAACACGTACCTGTACCAGGTCAACTGGGAGTCACCCGCCCGTGGCGGCAGCCTGGGCGCCTGTCACGGTGTCGAGATGAGTGTTGCGCGGTGAGGTCGTGGGGACGCGACGGAGCCCCGGCCGAACGACCGGGGCTCCGCGACACATCGCTCCGACGTGACGCCTCGGGTCAGGCGCTGAGCTTCGCGGCGATCTCGGCGAAGTGCTTGCCGTAGCCGCGGGCGATCGCGATCTCCTCGTCGTCGAGGCCCGTCTTCGATCCGTCCATCGGGCTGAAGTGGCTCGGTCCGTACGGCGTGCCACCGGTTCGTGTGGTCTGCATGTTCTCGTGGATGTATCCGAACGGCACGATGACCATGCCCTGATGGAAGGCGTAGGTCGACATCGTGAGGATGGTCGTCTCCTGGCCGCCGTGCAGTGACGACGTGCCGGTGAAGAACCCTGCCGGCTTTCCGGCCAGTTTGCCGGCCTGCCAGAGCGGGCCCGTCTGATCGAGGAACTGCGACATCTGCGATGCGCGGTTGCCGAAGCGGGTCGGTGATCCGATGATCAGGCCGTCGAACTCGGCGAGTTCGTCCACGGATGCGAGTTGCACGTCCTGCTGCGACTGAGCGGCGGACTTGGCGTTGTCGTCCATCCGGTCCTCGGGCATCAGTTCTTCGACGCGGCGCAGCACGGCGTCCTGTCCCGCTTCGCTGACGCCGGCCTGGATCTCCTTCGCCAGGGCGAACGTGCTGCCGTAGGTGGAGTAGTAGACGATTCCGATGGTCATGAATGTTCTCCTTGTGAGGTGGGGTTTCTGGAATTGTTGCGATCGCAACTTCCTTGTCTGGAGATGCCCGACCGAACGGAACCCAAACATTGCGCGCGCAACTTTCCGCGATCCATCCCCGATTCAGGCGGATCCGTTTCACCCGGCGGACATCGGGTAGGGAGGAGTGATGACCACCGAAACACCACTGCAGATCGCGATCGTGGGAGGCCACGGCCAGATCGCACGGCTCCTCACCACGACACTCGTCGGACGTGGCCACAGCGTTCGCAGCCTCGTGCGATCGGAGGAACAGTTCGACGACATCCGTGCCGATGGCGGCGAGCCGGTTGTCTGCGACGTCGAGATCGCCGACATCTCCGAGATCGAGACCGTGTTCAGCGCCAGCGACGTGATCGTGTTCGCTGCCGGCTCCGGCCCGGATTCCGGGCTCGATCGCAAGTGGTCGATGGATCGCGACGGAGCGCTCAAGTCGATGGATGCAGCGGTGCGAGTGGCTGCGTCTCGCTTCGTCATCATCAGCTCCATGGGTGCCGACGACCCACCCCAGGACGACGAGACCTTCAGCGTCTACCTCCGAGCGAAGCACGAAGCCGACGAAGGCATGCGGGCAGCATCCGAACGCAACGACATCGGTCACGTGATCGTGCGGCCGGGTCAGTTGACCGACGACGACGCGACCGGGAAGGTCGAGGTTGCCGAACACACCGGCGGCGGAAAGATCCCCCGAGCTGACGTGGCCGAGTTGCTCGCACAGATCATCGACTCCGGTCGCGGCGACGGTCACACGTTCGAAGTCATCTCCGGCTCGACTCCCATCATCGACGCTCTGTCAGCGCTCGACTGAACGATCGTCTCCCGCTCCCCCATCTCGTCGACGTGCGACACCGTGGTACGGTGTTGCTTCACCGACTCACCGGGGACCTCTTCTCACACTCGACGTGTTTCGTCGACTCGATGCGGTCGCCTCCTCTGAGCCCTTGCTCAGAGGAGTGCCATGCCCAAGTCACCGCAACGTCGAGACGCCAAGAAGGAAGGCAAGACGCTCAAGGAGAAGCGTGAAGCCAAGCGCACGAAACAGACCGACAAGAAGCTGATCGAGCGCTGACCGGATGACCGGACCCACGTCGTCCGGACAACCTGCGGACGCACCGCAGCGTCGATGCGGTCGTTGCCGTCAACTCTTTCCCACCTCCGGCGATCTCCACCCAGCGGAACTGAAGGAGTGGTGGTCCTGCGGCACGTGCAGCGCTGCGATCATTCCCAGCCATCGGGTGACGAGCCCCGTCGAACTCTGACCGGCCGGGAAGCGTGAATGCTTCGCGATCGTTCCGTTGCACAGGCGTTCAGGCCCGCCCACCGCTGATCAGGGGAACCGTTTCGAGAGCCAGTCGACGACGTGCTGCATCGCTTCGGGGCGGTCACCCTCCAGGTAGTGGAGGGCCCCCTTCATCTCCACGTACGTGACGTCCTCGGCGCCGGCGGCATCGACGATCTCCTTCGCCTGCCACACCCGGATCTCCGTGTCGGCGGTCGGGTGGATCAACAGGGTCGGCACCCGCACGTTCGGCATCGAGTCGGCGAGCTTCGCTCCGCTCGAAAGACCCGACCACGTGCTCAACCACCCGCGTGCCGTCATCGTCCGGGCGAGTCCGCCGCGTCCGTAGTTGGCGTCGAACGGGTCGGGGAACGCGAACAGCGATCCCATCGCCCGATCATCGGGGTCGATCGAGAGGTCGAGGTAGGCCGGATCGGCGAGCGTCCGGTAGATCGTGAGGTACTTCGTGAACACGGCCCGTCGTCGGAGTTCCCGGTAGCGGGCGGTGTCGACCAGTTTGTCGGTCTGCTTCAGTTCGGGGAGGGCGTCCGCGGCATCGGCGATCGAGGCCTTCGCGATCGCATCGATCCGCGCCACCCGGGCGACCTGTGCAGCGCGGTAGGTCGCAATCCACGCAGGGTCGTACGAGCACGGTTCGGGCCACGGGCGCCATCCGTTGTCCGGGTGGTACATGTCGAGTTCGGGCACGGTGG
>JBBSOH010000027.1:0-23166 GCA_038259945.1 Acidimicrobiales bacterium | reverse complement strand
CCACCGGCGACGAACAACTCGTCCTCATCACCTGCGGCGGCGACTTCAACCCCGACATCCGCCGCTACAGACAGAACATCGTCATCTACGCCAGCCCCACCAACTGACCACCCCACCAACACCGAGAATGCGCAAACGGTGCGTTGCGTCTGACCTCGTGTCGCAAGCTCGATCTTCAAGCGGAACCTGTCAAGCCGACCGCATCGACGGCCATTCAGCGTCATGCGTCGTCGTCACACCGTGCTCGCGGCCATCGTTCTCTCCTCCTGCGGCTCGAGCGTCGGAGTGGCGACACTCGAGTCGGACGAGGTCCTGACACCGATCGCGGACGATTCCGTGCCGATCGACATGGATGCCGTCGAGGTGGAGGTGATGTCGAATGCCGACGAGAGCGATTCGGTCGACGAGAGTTCCGTTCCCGTCGAGGCCAACCGACTCCGGTCCTTCGAGGAGTGCTCGATTGTCTCACGAACGCTCGAGACGGCGATCGAGGCGCACTTCGCCGAGGAACAACACGACATCACGTCTGCACAGGACCTCGTCCGTGCCGGCTACCCGAGGGAACTCGACCCAGACTTCGTCATCGACTTCACCGGTTTCGAGTTGCGCACAGCCGATGGGCTCGACGGGTTGTCCGTCGAGCCGCTCACGAGCGGCCGTTGCGATCTCGCCCAGTAACTGCAGCCAGCCAGGCCGGGCTGTCTGGACATGCCTGCCGAGTAGGCGCGTTGCCGTGGTTCTGCTGGTGATGGTGAGGTCGACGAACAACCCGCACGCTCAGCCCCACCACCCACGATGCGACCGCAGGCCACCGAAGACGCACCCTCGCAAACACGACGAGAACCAGCCCGCTTGCCGATCGAGGTCCCATCCCGCCCCCGCCGCACAGCGCACGTGGAGACATCCTGACGGACGTTTGATCCGGTCAGAAACCGTTTCGCTGGACGTTCGCGAACTTCACCGAACTTCCGGACACCGGGGGGTGGAGCTGAGGGGAATCCAGATCGTCTGAGACACGACCACGATCACCCCTGCTCACAGGCTTCTCCCGCTACTCGGGCCATGATGGTGGAGTAACCGGTGGAGTAACCGGTGGAGTAACCCGGCTGCACGAAGCGTCCCCATCACCCGTCAGCGCCTGCGCGTCATCGGACTGTGAGCCGCCACGAAAATTGTTGCTGGATAGCGGGCGGGGTCTGCAAGCAATCGCTGCGGATCCCAGCTGTCAGCCAGGTGGTTCGTCGTCGGGCCAACTCGCTTCGATGCTGGCCATGATGTCGTCGAGGGCGTCGGGACCATCGACGAACCAGTCGATCATCCCGGCCCAGAACGTTCCGGCTCCGACTTCGATGGGCATCATGTCCGATGCATCGAACCGAAACCCGTCGTTGACGAGGGCGGCGTGGGTGAGTTCGGCGATTCGCCGCTCGGTGTCGTTCGGGATCAGGTCGAGGTCGAAGCGAGTGTTGGCCGGGATGAACCCGATGCCGGCCGCGACGCTGGCGTGTCCGTAGTCGGGCGATGCAATGAACTCCATGACCGCACGCACCTCGGGCCGATCGGTCACCGCGACGAGGTACGAGCCCGCACCGACCATCGACTCGGAGTACTGCGGATCGATCGTCGGGAAGTCGAAGGCGTCGATCACTTCACCCGCTTCACTGCGCGCAGCCATGGGAGCGAACGATCCCATCGGTACGAACGTGCAGTTCGGGCGTTCCTCTGCCAACATGAGCGGCCCCTCCTGCATGGGGGTCTGTGCAGCGGCTGCCGGGCTGCGATCGAGGTATCCGGGTGTGAACACGAGCTCGCCGACGCGCCGCGCCGCCGCGATGACTGCCGGGTGGTCGAAGTCGATCTCGTGGAAGGTCCACTTGTCGTAGAAGTCTGGACCCTCCGATCGGAGCAACGCGGACTCGATCATGTCGGTCGCCAGCCACCCGCTGGCAGTCCCCGCCTCGATCTCGACGCACCACGGCGTGTCACCGCGTTCGACGATCTGATCGCTGATCTGCGCCAGCTCGTCCCACGTCTCCGGCGCTCTCTGAACGACCCGGTCGTAGGAGGCGATGTTGTACCAGATCAGCGACTTTGCGTCGAGCTTGTCCCACAGTCCGTACACGGGGCCCGACGTCGATGGCCAGGATCCGTCGTCGCCGACCGAGAGGAGGCTGATCAGGTAGGGACTCTGGGTCACCTCGAGTTCGTCGCGGTCCAGGTATCGCGTGAGGTCCATGGCGTTGTCCGGCGCGATGGTCGGGATCGCGCCCGGTTGCGGGATGTTGATGATGTCCACGGCATCGGAATCGAGGGCGGCCGTGTACGTTTCGCTACCGAGGCGTTGCGTTTTGATGACGACGTCGATTCCCGTTCGAGCGCTGAACGATTCGAAGTTCGCCTGCATCGCCGGAACTCCCATGGCGTTCGCCGCCACCAGCTCGACCGTCGCTCCAGCGAGCGGTTGCTCGCGGGGTCCGCCCGCATAGGCGTCGTCGCCTCCGGCGATCTCCAGATCGGGCGCAACGAGCTCTCTCGGATCCGTACAGGTGACGGAATCGGCTGTCCGGCACTCATCGTCGGTGAAGCCTCTCGTCGCCTGACCTTGGGCGAGCCGGATCAGCTCGTCGGGTGGGAGCAGGAAGACCCCGCCTCCCGCACCCCCTCTGAGCGCGCTGGGATGCGTTGAGACGGGGTATTGCGTTCTGGTGGCCTGCACTCCTGCGTGCAGCGCGTCCATGACCTCTGGCGGCAGTTCGCCTTGGGGAGACGCCACTCGTGCTGCTTGGATCGCCAACATGTTCGCCAATTCGGGATCCGAGTTCATCATCAATTGAGCGGTGGCCGCAACGTCGCGAGCTGCTGCCGATCTGCTGATCGCGGTGGCGAGGTTCGACGCGCGGCGCTGCTGGACCACCGCAAAAGCGCCCAGGGCGAGCACCATGACGATCGTGATGGCCATTGCGACCAGCATGCGGGATCGCCGTCGCAGCGTCGTCTCGCGACGCGCCTCGTCCGCGCGCGTCAGGCTTCGTTGGGCTTCTGCCAGTTCACTCGAGTCGAGGAACTCTCGCTCGTGGCGGGTGAGTCCGATCGGTGGTGATTGGGCCCACCCCTCGTACTTTGCGAGCTGACCGCCGGTCAGCACGAACGCCGGATCGCGATCGTTCTGAACCCATTCCTGAGTTGCTTCGGCCAGACGACGTTCGGCACGAACGTCCGAACGCGCGTCGTCGATCCATCGCTGCAGCCTCGGCCACGCGTCGAGGAGTGCCTCGTGCGCGATCTCGACGGTGGGTCCGCGGGTCACCGGATCGCGATCGAAACCCAGTAGCCGATGGCGTGCGAAGGTGTCGGCAATACGCCGGGAGTACGGACCTGCGTCGACGACGGAGTTGAGCTCAGACAGCAGTACCCGTCGCCGCGTGTCGCCGGAGCCTTCACCGAGGGTCACCAGGCGAAGGAAGATCTGCCGGGCGGCGTGTTGTTCGTCGGCCTCAAGGTTGACGTAGATCGCCTCGGCCCGATCGACGAGCGCACCGGACACCCCACCGAGCTCACGATACGTCGAGATCATGAGCGTGTTCCCGGAGCGTCGCTCGAACAGCTCTGTCAGCGTGTACTGCAGCAAGGGGAGAGCGGCTGGCCGGTCGATGACCGCAGCGACCAACTCCCCGACCAACGCCGGCTCGCAGACCGCCCCGACGCGTTCGGCAGGACCCGACACGGCTCGACCAACATCTTCGGGTGACATCGGGGTGAGCACCTCGGTGCCGTTGCGCAGGAGCTCCCCGAGCCCACGGTGCCCGAGCGGCCGGTCATAGAAGTCGGCCCGCAAAGTGGCCACAACCCGGATTCGGCTGTGATCGTCGCGGACTGCGTCGACCAGTGCGTCGATGAAGCGCGCGGCCTCGTCGGGCGCACTCTGCGTGAACAGTTCTTCGAACTGGTCGACGACCAGCACGAGCGTCGAGTTCTCTTCTGGGAGAACCCGGTCGATCGCCCGATCGATGCCCTGATCGCCACTGAGCTGCTCCAACAGCGAAGTCGGCGGCTTCACTGCGACCGAGAGCAGGGCGAGCTCGAGCTGTTCGAACGGGTGCGCGGCAGGCACCATCTCGACGGTGAACCATGTGTTCGAACCCGGCGCAGCCCCCTCTCGAAGCGCTGGGAGCAGACCGGCCCTCACGACGCTTGACTTGCCGCTCCCACTCGGCCCGACGACAGCAACGAATCGGCCTGCAGTGCCGGCCCTGCTCAACCGCGAGACGAGGCGATCGATGAAGCGCTGGCGGCCGAAGAAGTCTCTGGCGTCGCTCTGGCCGAAGCTGCGCAGGCCCTTGTACGGGTTCTCGTCGATCACCGGAGTTGCGTCGGCGCTGATACTGAGCGCTGTGGCCACGGCTCTGCGGAATGCTCCTGCGTCATCGATTCGTGCGGCGGTGTCGTGCTCGGTGGCTCGTTGCAGGACCGCGGCAAGTTGACCCTCGAGGCCGACGAAGAGGTCGGAGATCTCGTCGGTCCGACCCGTGACCGCCTGCGCAACCATCACCGCGAGGCTGTACACGTCAGATGCCGGAGTGAGATCGATCCCGCTGCCGAACTCTGGCGGTGCGGCGGCATGTGTGGAACCCGTCAAGACTGCAGCACCGTCTCGGGCAGCTGACGTGATCTCGAAGTCGGCGAGGTATGCGTTGCCGGAGTCGTCGATGAGAATGTTGTCCGGACCGATGCGGCCGTGGACGACGCCGCTTCGGTGGGCGGTTTCGAGGGCCGCTCCGATCTGGTCGACCAGCCTGGAGAGCTGGTCCGAACTCAGTGGACCGGCGGCGATGCTGCCAGCGAGCGTTCCGCCGCGCATGTAGCGCATGACGAGATATGCAGCACCCGGCTCACGCCAGTAGTCGTAGAGCGGCACGATGTGCGGATGCTCGAGACGGGCAACCAGCTGTGCTTCGTCCTCGAACCGCCGGATGAAAGTCGGATCGTCAGCGAGATCGGTCCGGATGACCTTGATGAGCACCCCGCGGCCGACGGCCGGCTGAAACGCCGTGTACAGCACGCCCGAACCTCGCTCGCCGAGCCGCTTTCGGATCTCGTAGCCGCGCACGGACAGCCCGGGTGCGACGTGACTATCGGAGCGAGCAGCACGATGATCGGAATCGAGCGACGGATCGCTGATCACGATCCGTTCGTGGAGACGTTGCAACGCTGTCGACGGCTCGATCCCGAGTTCCTCGCCGAGTCGCCCGCTGAGGAGTCGATAACTGCGCAATGCGTCAGCGGCTCGACCCGATCGGTAGAGCGTCAGCATCAACGCACCAGCGATGTGTTCGCGGGTTGGGTGCTCACGCACGAGACTCTCGAGTTCGCCGACCAATTCGTGCGTCATCCCTCGGCGGATGTCTGCATCGATCCGACTCTCCACGGCCTCCAGCCGCAGTTCTTCCAATCGCGAGATCTCGGCCTGCGCCCACGGCTCGTAGACGAAGTCTGCGTAGGCCGGTCCGCGCCACAGAGCGAGGGCTTCGGCGAAGAGGATCGAAGCGGCAGCGGGATCGGTCTCGGTCAGCGCCCGGCCCTCTACGAGCAGCTTTTCGAAGACGTGAGAATCGACCTGAATCGACTCGACGTCGAGCGTGTAGCCGGGCGAACGGGTTCGGAGGGGATCGTCGTACGAATGGCCCGTGTTCTCCGGCTCGAGGGCCTTACGCAAATTGGACACGTGCACCCAGAGCGCGTTCTGGCGCTCTGGCGCCGCATCATCACCCCAGATCTCGTCGATCAGGCGATCGGTCGACACCACCCGATTCGAGTTGATCAGCAGGATCCCCAGGACAGCGCGCTGCTTCGGCGAACCGAGGCGGATCGATTCGCCGCCACATGAGACCTCGAGCGGCCCGAGAACCTCGAACCGAAGTTGCGTCGACTCGTCCGGTGCGCCATTTCGCATGGTGAACCCCCTGCTGAACCTAGTGTGCTGTCAGGCTGATCCGTCGATGAATTCGGTGTTGGTGACGTCGGCGCAGTAGCGGCCGAGTCGTTCGAGGATTTCGTCGGCGGTCTTGTGCCAGACGAACGGCTTGGGGTTCTCGTTCCACACCTTCACCCACTCGCGGATGTCGGCTGCGAGCGCGTTGACGGAGTCGTGGACCGAGCGTTGCAGCTTCTTGGTGGTGAGCGCCGAGAACCATCGTTCGACGAGGTTCATCCATGATCCGTAGGTCGGAGTGAAGTGGAAGTGGAAGCGCTTGTGGCGCAGCAGCCACTTGTGAACGGCGGGGGTCTTGTGGGTGGAGAGGTTGTCGAGCACGACGTGCACGTCGAGTTCGGCTGGGACCTCGCGGTTAATCTTGTTCAAGAACTTGATGAACTGGGCCGAGTCGTGGTTCGGTCGCAGTTCGGTGATCACCTGTCCCGACGCGATGTCGAGGGCGGCGAACAGGTCGATGGTGCCGTTGCGTTTGTAGTCGTGCGAGCGCCGCTGGTTCGAGGTGGGCATCATCGGCAGCATTGGTGCGGTCCGGTTCAGGGCTTGGATCTGGGGTTTCTCGTCGACAGCGAACACGGCTGCGTTGACAGGCGGGTTCATGTACAAGCCGACGATGTCGCGGATCTTGGCGACCAGTTGTGGGTCGGGTGAGATCTTGAACTCGTCGATCTCCCACGGCTTCAACCCGAATGCCCGCCAGATCTCCGACACCGTCTGACGGCTGATCCCGTGGCGCTCGGCCATCGACCTCGTCGACCAATGGGTTGCGTCCTTCGGGTTCGTCTCCAACGTGTCGATCACGATCTGCTCGACCACGTCGTCGCCGATCGTTCGCGCAGCTCCCGGGCGTGGTTCGTCGATCAGACCGTCGAGGCGTTGTTCGGCGAAACGCTGCCGCCACTTCGACACCGTGGCCGGATTGCACCCGACCTTGGCGGCGATCTGCTTGCCCGTCAACTCGTCGGGACCAGCGCAGGCGAGCACGATCTTGCAGCGCATCGCCAAGTTCTGAGCAGTCGAGTGTCGACGCGCCCAACTCTCGAGTTGTCGGCGTTCGTTCCCGGTGAGCGTGATCTCAGCGGCTGGTCGTCCTCGCTTGGCCATGGCGTTCCTTTCGATGCTGGCGGATACAGCACCGACAACGCGCCACGGGATCGAAAATTCCCGAACTCAACAATTAATCGTTGAAACAACCGGACAGGACACTAGTCCGTCGACGCACATGATCACACTGGCCTTAAGGACGGCTAAAGGGCCGGCGTCCACACGGCACAGCCAGCCTGATGGTGCACGAAGCTGAAGTGAAGTTCGCCGGTTGATGTTGGTCCCATGACGAACCAACTCACTCACACCGACACCGCGATCACCACGACGACCCGATTGCCAAGCCGGATCGCCACATCTACATCTGACGAGCAGCCGAAGCAGCCGCGGCGAGCCCGCGGCGGACTGATCCTGCTGGTGGGCGGCGCCGCGGTGGCGGCCGTCATCGGATTCGCCGCGACTGCCAATGATCCGGGCGAGCCAGCGAGACCGACGGTTCAGCAACGTTCTGCCGGTCGCATCATTCAGAACGAGATCGACGCCGCCCTGGCCCGGCGAAACTCCGATGCAGATCCGAGCGACCAGCGTTCGGCTGCTGTCATCATTCAAGACGAGATCGACGCTGCGCTCGCGGAGCACAACGGAGAGTTCGACGAGCAGCGGTCGGCGGCTCGCATCATCCAGGACGAGATCGACGCTGCCCTGGCCCGCCGAAGCTCCGTGGCAGATTCAAGCGACCAGTGACACGTTGGGGTGGACCCGTGTCTCTCCGGCCAGCCTCAAATTGCAGGCAGGCGACTTGGACGTCGAACCGGTACGTGCGAGCGAGAACCAAGCCCGTGTTTCCACCGTGCGCGCCAACTCGACCGCCCTGTGCAGCGCTGCCGACGAAGGCGACTCCTGAAGGCTGCTTTCCCCCGAGCAGACGTAGTGGACCATGACGCCTGCTCCCCATCCGGCCCATTCCGGCAGTCACGGTCATCCGTCAACGTGCCGTCGTCCGCCGCCGGCACCTCTGAAATCTCAAACAGCAACACCCAACCCACAAAGGAGTACCAAGCAATGAAGCAACTCACCAAACGATCGGCTCTGGCGGCAAGCGCCGCCTTCGCCGGACTCGCCATCATCACGGTCGGAGCGACCGGCGAGGCATCACACGACCGAGTCACCCAAGCCAATGCCCCGATCGCCGTGGAGGTGCTGTCCAGACACGCCGCGTTCCCGGACGACGTCTCGGTAAAGGTGAAGGTGAAGCTCCCCAGGCAGCGCGCCGACGTGCTGAATCTGAAGGACGCCGGCAACGTCGTGACGGCGAGGCTCGTCATCCAGCCGGGTGCCTCCTTCCCATGGCATACCCACCCCGGCCCAGTGATCGTCTCCGTCGTCGAGGGCGACCTGGTGTACCAGCAGGCTTCCGACTGCATCGAGCGCTCATACGGGCCCCAAAAGGCATTCGTCGACCCCGGTACGAAAATCCACACCGCCTGGAACCCAGGTGGTGCGGGGCAAGAGACAGTGCTCGTGGCGACGTTCTTCGGAGTGCCGCTCAACCCGGACGGCACGGGTGGGGCCCTGACGTTGCCTGACCCGGATCAGTCCAACCGCTGCGCCTGAGCAGCCAGGCCCGGGGTTCCCGATACCAGCTCCCCGGGCCCTGGCTGCCCTCTTCGACGGCGGCGCCATCAGCAGTACCAGGTGCGGCAGAAGCAGCTGCATATCGACAGCGCCGAAAGACTGTCCAGGGCACCCAGATCTACGCGTCGGTGCTCGCGCGCGTGCTCAAGATTGTGCGGGCACCTTGCACCCGTATCCTGACGTGCCGACGGTTCCTCGTCGAGCGCGGGTGTGCCGACACATCTACGCTCGCAAGATGCCCGACTTCACCTGGCGACCGGCCAACGAAGCAACGCCTGCGGACGTCGAGGCGGTGTTCGATGCCGGTGGCGCTCGCAAGTGCCGCTGCCAAGCGCTCAAGGTCCCGGGGTGGATCTGGCGCGACACCACTCAGGAGCAGCGCGACGCCGCGCTGCTGGAGCAGGCCGGCTGCGGCACCGCAGGAACCACCTCGGGTCTGATCGGGTACGTCGACGGCGCGCCGGCCGGATGGGTGGCGGTCGAGCCGCGCCAGAACTACCCGAGGATCTGGGCGCGTCAGAAGTCGTGGATGCGGAGGGACCCCGAACTCGAAGGCGTCTGGTCGGTCACCTGCTTCGTGGTACGCAAATGCTTCCGACGCCAGGGCCTGATGCACGAGCTGGCGGCCGCAACCGTGGAATACGGCCGACAGGTCGGCGCCCGCGTCCTGGAGGGCTACCCCGCTGAGCCGGCGGTCGGCAACACGATGATCTGGGACGAGGCCTCGGTCGGGCTGCTGCAGGTCTTCCTCACCGCCGGCTACGAAGTCGTGGACTCGCCCACCCTGCGTCGGAGGGTCGTGCGTCTCCAGCTCGACGAGTGACGCCACGCGGTCAGCGGACGTACGGACGCCGACCTGTCTGGTACGAAGAAGCGACTCTCGCAGCCGCCCATCACACCGCGGCCCGTCGGCATCAGACCACTCCTGAACGGCACGTCGGTGCTCGGGTGGGCGCTCGAGAATGTGCGGAATTTGCGTCGATCTCTTGTCCTGGTCGCAGTCCGTCGCCGCTTGAAGATTCCGGCGGTCGACGTCCGGTATGCCGGTTCACCCGCGGAACGACGGGTTGGCGGCCGTCGTACTCTTGTGTCGCATGGTGAGTTTGCGAACAGCGAACATCGGCGTCGTTGCGGCGGCGATGTCGATATCGTCGTGCAATACGTACGCCGATACCACCGTCGAATCGGCTGCCCGTATCGCCCGTGAAATCAGCGACAGCAAGTCGATCACGTCTGCGGGCGTCGCGTACAGAGCGTCGTCGAACGGTGCCGACGTTCTCGTTGCTGAAACCGTCAGCCCCGATTCATCTCGGAGTCTTGACGAAACCACTCGGCTCGTCCTCGGGTTGCACGGGATGGAACGCACGATGTTTGCCGAGACCGAGTTGTACGTTTGCTAGGAGTACGAGTTCAACGGCCGTGAGCAGGACGGCAACGAACACAGAGTGGACTGCCCCGATACCGAGCCGTTGGAGGTTCCCGAAGCGCCCGAGGTCACGGCGCCTCGCCTCGACCCTGCTTCGTTCGACCTCGTGTCGACCACTGCGGACGAACTCGTCGCCGGCACAGTGGTCACGGCCGCTGCGGTCCGCGCAGAATTGGAGCAGGCATTCACTTATCAACCCGCTGCCGTGACCACGCCGTGATCGTCTCGGCACCGACCTCGACGACAGCGAGCCCACCGATGTCGTCAGCCAGGTAGCCGGCGAATCGGCGGTGGCTGTCGAACGTCGAGGTCTTCACTTGGTGGCGTGCGACCGAGTGGAGCCACCATTCGATCAACTCGTCCACGGTCGTGTCGCGTGAGAACCTGCTGCCGACCTTGGGTGCGTCCTCGATCTCGGCGAGCTTCTCGCTTCGCCGCACCTCGGCCTGAACTCTTGTGGGAGCCGAGACCCGTCTGGTCGTGCCCGCAGCGTCTCGGTAGGTGGCTCGCCACTTGCCCTTGCGGACTCGGCCGTCCGTCTCGGTGCGGCCGGGCTCGAAATAGACCGACCCGTCGCCGTTCGAGTTCTTGGACACCACCGCGAATTCGTGATCGTCGGACCCGATCCGCTTGCCCCGAGGCTGCTTCGGCATGACATCACTCCCCCTCTGCTGCGTTACTCCACCACACGGCGGTGGTGGAGTAACCGGTGGAGTAACCACACCTCGAGGTGGAGTAACCGGTGGAGTAACGCTCCGGCAACGACTTCGAACGTCGACGCATCTCGGCGGACGTTTCCCCTGGTCGGCGGCCTATTTTCCGGACGTTCGCATCTCTCGGAGAACTTCCGGACACCGGGGAGTGGAGCTAAGGGGAATTGAACCCCTGACCTCGTCATTGCGAACGACGCGCTCTACCAACTGAGCTATAGCCCCGAGTGGATCGTGAGTGTAGCGGTGCGACGGCGGATCACCGTCGCCGGTTCAGTACGAGTCCATCCAGCCGTCGTACGAGCCGGTCGTGGCCCTCTGGCGGGCCTGCGCCAGCATCCAGATGTAGCCGAACAGGCTGAGGAACGACAGTGCGAAACCGTAGAACATCACCTGCGAGCCGGTGGTTGCGGCGAGGAACAGCGTGCAGACGGTGGTGATCACCAGCACGAACATGACGTTCAATCTGCGCTGCTTCGCCGCAGTGCGGACCTCGTTGGATGCACCGCTCGGACGTCGCTGGCCGCCGGTCGGGTCGCCGTGAGTGCGACGCCCCGACGACGAACGTTGCGGCGTGCCGGCGCTCCGCGATCGCTGCGGCGTGTCACCGAAGTACTGGTCGTCGCGATGCTCGATCTGGCGCCGCGAACCTCCGGTGTGGTCGTCACGCTGCATCCGCTCACTGCGCTCACGAGTCGGGCGCTCCGGCGGACGCCGGCGCCCGCCGGTGGGGTCGCCGTGGCTGCGGAAGCGAGGCGACTCGTCGACGGGATCTGGCAGCGTGTCCACGTTGGCCCGAGCAGCGATCTCGGACGGAGTGGAGTGGCGCGTCAGCCCCGAACGCAACTGGGGCTGGCCCGGCCGGCCTCCGGCCGCGGGGCGGGAGAGCGGGGACTGTGCGAGTGGGCGACCCATCGCCCGGGCCGCTCCACGCGGTGGTGTCGCAGTGTTCTGCAGCTTCGTGAGCTGGCGGCGGAAGTCGGTGACCGACGAGTTGGGTCGGTTCTCGACTCTCGATCGGAGCATCGGGGGGATGAGGACGGCGAGCCAAGCGGCGGCGACGACGAGCAAGATGAGTTGAGCCATGTGAGTTCTGTTGCGGGTTTCAGCTTGGGGAGATCGGGTACCGACCACCCTTTGCTTCGCAAGTATGACGAGTCTATGACGTTTATGACGAGTCAGGCAACGACCCTGTGCACAACTGCGTCACGCGAGCTGTCGTCACGACCCGTCGATGGGATCATCGGACCGCCCGGCGGACGCGCCCGAGGCGGCCCCGGCACGGCTGTACGGCCCTGATTTGCCGCCCGTCTTCTCCCAGAGGGCGAGGTCGGTGATGGTCATTCCCTTGTCGGCCGACTTGCACATGTCGTAGACCGTCAGCGCCGCGACGCTGCATGCGTGGAGCGCCTCCATCTCCACACCGGTTCGCTCGATGCAGTCGACGTGAGCCTCGATCGCCACGTGATCGTCCTCGAGTTCGAAGGTGACGGACACGCTCGAGATCATCAACGGGTGACACAGCGGAATCGTGTCCGACGTCCGCTTCGCCGCCATGATCCCCGCCACCCGAGCGACGGCGAGCACGTCGCCCTTCTTCACTTCGCGGTTGACGATCGCCGTGATGGTCTCGGGCTTCATCACGACCTTGCATCGGGCGATCGCACGTCGATGCGTCGGGTCCTTCTGGGAGACGTCGACCATCCGGGCCCGGCCCATCGGGTCGAGGTGGGTGAATTCCTGATCGCTCATGCGTGGCGACCGTAGCCGCGAGCCCGTCGAGGCGCGGCGGCCGGTGTGGGCGGAACCGGGGTGGACGAGTCGAGAAGAGGACGGTTGGGTACCGTCGCCACATGGACCTTCCCTACGACCCGCTCGGCGTTCTGCAGACGAACGGCATCGCGTTCATCGACTTGGCGCGTTCGCACGATCACGACACGTCCATCCCGTCGTGTCCCGGTTGGACCGTCGGCTCGATCGCGGATCACATGGCCGACGTCTGGACCTTCTGGAGTCGCATCGTGGCCGATGGAATCACCGATCGTGGCGCCCTGCAGTCGATCGAGGCCCCGACGGGCCTGACCGGCGACCTCCTCCTCGACTGGCTCGCGGCATCGCACAACGCTCTCTACTCGGCCCTCGCCGACGCACCACCCGATCAGCCGGTGTGGTCGTGGGCCGGCTCGAAACTCGACGTGTCCTGGGTCCGTCGGAGGATGGTGCACGAATCGTCGATCCACCTGTGGGACCTGGCCGACGCAGTCGGCGACCCGTACGAGATCCCGAGCAACATCGCCGCCGACGGCATCGACGAGTTCCTGATGCACTTCATGGGTCGCGTGCGTGGCGAGGGCGAGATGAAGGTCGGCGGCACCGTTCACCTGCACTGCACGGACACGACCGACACCGAGGAAGCGACCACAGGCGAAGCGACCACAGGCAAGAGCGACACCCCTGGCGGCGAATGGTTCGTGTCGAGCGTCAAGGAACCGAACTGCACCTTCACCCGCGAGCATCGCAAGGGCGACGCCGCGATCCGCGGGCACTCTCACGACCTCCTGCTGTGGCTGTGGCGGCGCAACGGCGAGAAGCCGACCGGCGTCGAGATCATCGGCAACGAGGTCGTCGCCCGAAGATTCCGCGCTTACAGCGACCTCGGCTGATGCCGATCGGCGGTCAGCCGCCGATCTGACTCATCGACTTCGATGGGCGAGTGAAGTTCACCTGGTTGATCTGATGACCTGCCCACTTGGTCGCCACGGCCGCCTCGATGCGTGCAGCGATCTGGTCGTCGGTCTCCCCCGCACGCAAGGCGGCGAGGAGACCGAACTCCTTGGTGGCGAAGAGGCAGGTTCGGAAGTCACCGTCGGAGGTGAGTCGCACGCGATCGCAGTCTCCACAGAACGGCTTGGTGACCGTGGGAATGATGCCGATCTTCGCGCCCGGACCGGTTGCATCGCCGTGGAGGCCGCCGTCGAGGTAGCGGAACCGGTCGGCAGGAGCGGCACCGCGTGCGGGCATCACCTCGATCGGGTAGACCGCATTGATCTTCTCGACGATCTCCTCTTGGCCGACGACCTGGTCGTTCACCCAGTGTCCGCCGGCGTCGAGCGGCATGAACTCGATGAAGCGCATCTCGACATCCTGCTCGCGACCGTAGGTGGCGAGCGCGACGATCTCGTCGTCGTTGACGCCCCGTTCGATCACGGCGTTGATCTTGACCGGAACAAACCCGGCCTCCTGCGAAGCGACGATCCCGTCGAGCACGTTGTCGAGTTGGTCCCGACGCGTCATCCGCTCGAACTTCGCACGGTCCAGCGTGTCGAGGCTGATGTTGACCCGCTTCAACCCTGCCTCCCGGAGCCCGGTGGCGACCAGGCGCATCGTGGCGCCGTTCGTGGTCATCGACAGGTCGATCGGGCCGTTGGCGTTCTCCAGTTTCGCCAGCTTCGCCACGAGCACCGGCAGGTGCGCCCGCACCGTCGGCTCGCCCCCGGTGAGACGGATGCCGCGGACCCCGTAGCGCTCGACGAAGATCCGGGCGAGCCGCTCGATCTCCTCGAAGGACATCACCTGGGACCGATCGAGCCACGTCATGCCCTCCTCGGGCATGCAGTACGTGCAACGGAAGTTGCAGCGATCGGTGATCGAGATCCGGAGGTCCTCGATGACACGGCCGAACGGATCGATCAGATCCTGGTGCGCTGCGATGCCGGCCATTCCATCACGTTACTGTGCGTGCCGGCGCACGCCGATCCGGAGCCTCACCGTTTCGAGGTCGTCAACACCTCCACGCCGACTCACGAGCAACCGGATCTCCTCAAGCGGTACCGGATCCATGCCGATGTCACAGACATGCTCGCCACTCGCTTCATCCTCGTCGGTCTCGTCGCCGTCGGCCTGGTGACATCGTCCTGTTCGAGCACGGCCCGAGACACACTCGCCGACGTCTACGAGAACGAGCCACCGGCGACCGTGCCCGTCGAGGTCGAGCCGCGTCAGTCGGAGCCTGTTGACCGGGCGGGCGCTGACACGACCGGGCAGAACGCGACGATCGGACAGAACGTGATCGACCGGATCGACGAGGCCGGAGATGCGACGTGTGCGACCGACAAGCAGCAGATCGAGACCACGCTGGAGATCCACTACCAGTTGAACGGCTTCGAGGCGACGACGATCAGTGACTTGAAGCAGTACGGCGTCGACGACGAACTGAACCGGTGGACGCTCGAGGTCCCGGCCGACGGATCGAGCACTGCGCCCAGCGTCGTGCCCGTCGTCGGCGGCTCCTGCGACACCTGAGCGATCGACTCAGGACACGTCACCGAGCAGCAGCACGGCGACATCGGCTCCGACCGGGAGCCCGTTGCCGTCGGGGAGCACGGCCATCGCGTCGGCCGATGCCGTCGCCGACAGTTGGTGGCTTCCCTGCGCCCCGACCGGACGCACGTGGTAGCGGCCATCGTCGCCGAACTCGCCGTTGACGCGGGCGAAGTGGACCTTGCCGTCGGGCGTACGGGCGAAGCCCGTGTCGGCCACCGCGACGATGCTCGTGCGAGAGAGCCGGGAGTGCCCCATCATCCGGCGCAGCGCCGGGCGCGCCATCAACTCGAAACTCACGAGCGAGCTGACCGGGTTGCCGGGGAGGCCGAAGATCGGCACGGTCCCTCCATCCGGACGTCGCAACGTCCCGAAGGCGAACGGCTTGGCGGGCTTCATCGCGATCTGCATCCACGTCATCTCGGCGATTCGCCCGAGCACGGCCTTCACGACGTCGTAGTCACCCATCGACACCCCGCCGCTCGAGACGATCGCGTCGCAGTCCTCGGCCGCACCCCGCAGTACCCGTTCGAGCTCGGCTTCGTCGTCTCGCACGACGCCGAGGTCGACGACCTCACATCCGGCTTCGGCGAGCATCCCGGCGAGCATCGTCTTGTTCGACTCGCGGATCTGGCCCATCTGCAGAGGTGAACCGTCGTCGACCAGTTCGTCGCCGGTCGACAGCACGGCGACCCGCAACCGCGGGAACACGGTGACGGTCTGCGCATTGACGCTCGCGAGCACCGCCTCGATGGCGGGCGTGATCCGCACGCCCGCGGGGAACATCTCGTCGCCGACCTGGACGTCGTCACCCGCACCGCGCACCGCTGCGCCCGCCGGCACGGTGGCCGACAAGCGCACGCGCTCCACTCCCGATGCGTCGGTGCCGAGACGTTCGGAGTCCTCGACCATCACCACGGCATCGCAGCCCTCGGGCAGTGGCGCTCCGGTCATGATGCGGATGGCCTGACCCTCCCCGAGCGGTCGATCAGGTGCAGCGCCTGCAGCGATCTCACCGATGACGACGAGGTCGACCGGTGTGTCGCCGGCAGTGGCGACGTCGACCGCCCGCACGGCGTAGCCGTCGACGGCGGTGTTGTCGAACGGCGGCACGACCTCGGTCGACACGACGGGCGCAGCGAGCACCAACCCTGCGGCGTGACGTCGATCCACGTCGACCGGCTGCTTCGGCAGGCACTGACCGAGCACGAATTCCTGTGCATCCTCCAACGGCGTCATGCCGGCAACCGTACATATCCTCGGCCCATATCCTTGTCGAGATGACGACGGCGATGACGGCGTTCCCTGCGGACGGCTACACGGTGCGATGGCAGACGTGGGACGGTGACGGCGACGAGACGGTCACGTTGCGGTGGGAGAACGAAGGATGGACCGCGATGGGCGAGGTCGGCCGCGAGGCCGTCTCGTACGTGCTGCGCCTCTCACCGCTCTGGCAGGTCCGTCAGTTCCTGCTGTTCCGTGACAGCGACGAACCCGACCTGTGGCTCGGCAACGACGGCTCGGGCCGCTGGGGTGAGATGAACGGAGCACACCGACCCGACCTCGACGGCTGCCACGACATCGACCTCCACATCACCCCGTTCACCAACTCACTCCCGATCCGGCGCCTGCAACTCGATCACGGAGACGCCGCCGAGATCATCGTGGCGCTCGTCGACGTCGAGACCCTCGGGGTCACCCCGGTGAAGCAACGCTACGAACACGTCGCTCCCGGTGCGTGGCGCAAGACCCACGTGAAGACCGCCACGTCCGTCGACTTCCGCATCGACGACTTCGGCCTCGTCCAGGACGAACCCGACCTGTTCCGACGGGTCTGACCCAGGTGTCGACGTCCATGTTGGTGTCAGGCACCAACGTGGACGTCAGAGAGTCGCGAGGAACGAGCGGAGGTCGTGGCCGAGTTCGGGGCTGGCGAGGCCGAGCTGGATGGATGCGGTGAGGAAGCCGAGCGGGTTGCCGGTGTCGTAGCGGCCCACGTCGGACAGCACGGCGTGGAACGGTGCTCGCTCCGCCTGCGCCTTGAGGGCATCGGTCAGCTGCAGTTCCCCGCCGCGACCGGGCGTGAGCGCATCGATCTCACCCCAGGCGTCAGCGGTGAGCACATAGCGACCGGTGATGATGTAGTTCGACGGCGCCTCGTCCATCGGCGGTTTCTCGACGAGATCCTTCACAGGGATCACACCGTCGACCATCGGCCCCGACGGGTCGATCACCCCGTACGAGCTGACCTGATGGCGCGGAACCTCGGCCACGGCGACCACGCTGCCACCCGTCGAGGCACACACGCCGTTCATCTGCGCGAGCAGACTCGACGACGACATGATCTCGTCGGGGAGCATCACCGCGAACGGCTCGACGCCCACGGCGTCGCGAGCACATCCCACCGCGTGACCGAGGCCCTTGGGGTCGTCCTGGTAGACGATGGTGACGCGCCAGTCCCGTCCGATCGAACGCAACCGTTCGGCTGTTTCGTCCTTGCCCTTGTCCTCGAGAGCCGCCAACAACTCCGCATTGGGTTCGAAGTAGTCGGCGATCGCCGGCTTGTCCCGACTGGACACGACGACGATGTGATCGATGCCTGCGCCCAGCGCTTCGTCGATCACGACCTGGATGGCCGGTTGGTCACCGATCGGGAACAGTTCCTTCGGCACGGCCTTGGTCGCAGGGAGGAAACGCGTCCCGAGTCCGGCGGCCGGGATCACTGCACTGCGTACCTGCATGTCTCGGACGATATCTTTTCGCTCGTGCCCACGTACGTCTACAAATTCGTCAAGTCGGGCGAGACCATCGAGGTCCAGCAGGCGTTCACCGACGACTCGCTCACCGAGTACACCCATCCCAAGTCGGGCAAGGTCCTGCCGGTCAAGAAAGTGTTCCAGCCCGTCGGCGTGACCTTCAAGGGGTCGGGCTTCTTCAAGACCGACAACCGCGGTTCGAGTGCGTCCACTCCTCCCGGCTCCTCGGATTCGGGAACATCGAGCAGCGGCGACAGCACCTCGTCGAAGGATTCGGGTTCGAAGGACTCGGGATCGAAGTCGAAGGACTCCCCCGCGAAATCGAAGGACTCGGGCGCTCCCTCCCCCGCGAAGTCGAAGGATTCGAGTTCGTCGACGACATCCGGTTCGTCGAAATCCAGTTCGTCGAACTGACGGGCGATGCGGGTCGACCCTCACCCGCGAGCGGCCGACCTCGGCGTCGAGATCGGGATCTTCGGAGGGTCCGGCTTCTACGACTTCGTCGATGACGCCATCGACGTCCACGTCGACACGCCGTTCGGGCCCGCAGCATCGTCGGTCCGGGTCGGCACCGTGTCGGGCCGACGAGTGGCCTTCCTCGCCCGTCACGGTCGCGAGCACCGCTTCGCCGCCCACCGCGTCCCGTTCCGCGCCAACGTTTGGGCGCTGGCGTCACTCGGAGTCCGTTCGATCATCGGTCCGTGTTCGGTCGGTTCGCTGCAACCCCACCTCGACGTGGGCGACTTCGTGGTGGTCGACCAACTCGTCGACCGGACCCAGGGGCGCGCGTCGACGTTCCACGATGCAGGCGCCGAGGACGGGCTGCCCGGGTCGGCAGACCCCGTCCACCACCAACCCTTCGCCGACCCGTACGACGCGACTCTGCGACGTTCGCTCGTGTCCGCGAGCAGCACCCTCGGCGACCTGCGCGTGCACGACGGCGGCACCATGGTCGTCATCGAGGGCCCGCGCTTCTCCACTCGCGCCGAGTCGCAGTGGTTCGCACGGATGGGGTGGGACATCGTGAACATGACCGGGCACCCCGAAGCCGTCCTGGCGGCCGAGGTCGGCGTGCCGTACGCAACGATCGCACTCGTCACCGATCGAGATGCCGGCGCGGCGCACGACGCTGCCGGCACCGACGCACCCGTGACCATGGAAGCGGTGATGGCCGTCGTGGCCGCCAACGTCGGCAACGTCAAGCGGTTGCTCGCAGCGGTGCTCCCCGACCTGCCCTGAACCGCACCTGCCGTGGCTACCCTGCCGGGAACCGACTCCCTCCTCTCGACGACGATCGACAGGAGTTCCAGATGATCACCACGCCCCGCCGGGCGATCCCGGCCCTCCGGCTCGCACTCGCGCGACGCCCGTGGATCCGCTGGTTGGCCATCGCTGCCGCAGCGGTGACCGCCGGATGGCTCGTCCTCGGTCAACTGCAGGCGGTCGAAGACGCCCGCCGGTCCTGGACGCAACAGCGGACGGTGTTCGTTGCAACCCACGATCATGCAGCGGGCGATCCGCTCGTGGTGGAGGAGCGAGATCTGCCGGCCGCTGCGGTGCCGGCCTCGGCGCTCGACGAGTCCCCGGTCGGGAGCGTTGCACGCCAGCGGATCGGGGTCGGCGAGGTCGTCACGGCGGTCGACGTCGTTGCCGGTCCGGGGCCGGCGGCGGCAGCCGACGAGGGTGACGTGGTGGTTGCGATCAGCGACCCACTGCTCCAGGGAGCGATGGCGAACGTGTCCGTCGGCCTCCAGGTGGCGGTCCACAGTGAAGGAATCGTGCTGGCAGACGAGGCGCGCATCGTCGCGATCGACGGCGACGTCGTCTTCGTGGCGCTCAACCGTGGAGACGCTGCGATCGTGTCGGCAGCGGCCCAGACGCGGCTCGCGTCGCTTGCGTTCCCGAGATGAGGCTCGGGCGCCTGGTGCCCGGTGCCTGGTGGCGGCGCGAGGGCTCGGGCGTGAGGCTCGGGTTCAGGCCGAACCGCTGCGCACACCGGTGGCGATCAGCGCGAGCACGAACAGGCCGGCGGCGATGCGGTACACGACGAACGGCATGAAGCTGCGGGTGCGGATCAGCCGCAACGTGCCCCACACGGCGAGCAGACCCGAGACCCCCGAGGTCACGATGCCGACCGCCATCGGGACGTAGAGATCGCTGTCGACCTCGCCGGTGAACAACCCGAGGCTCTTGACCGCAACGGCTCCGGCGATCACGGGGAGCGACATCACGAAACTGATCCGCGCCGCCGAGTCGCGATCGAATCCGATCGCCCGGGCGGCCGTGATGGTGATGCCCGAGCGCGACGTCCCCGGGTTCAGCGCGAGCGCCTGAGCGAGGCCGACCTTGAGGGCATCGGGAGCACCGAACTGGTCGAGTTCGCGCCTGCCGGCGATCCGATCGGCCCATCCGAGCAGCACGCCGAACACGACGAGCGAGATCGCGATGATCAGCGGGGTGCCCAACATGCCGTCGATGACGTCCTCGAACAGCGCGCCGATCGCCGCCGCTGGAAGGGTCGCCAGCACGAAGAACCACGCGAGCCGACCTTCGACGGTGGTCGGCTTCTGCCGGGAGAAGACGAGCTTGGTCCCTTCGCGCACGTAGGTGACCACCTCGTGGCGGAAGTAGCCGAGGACCGCCACGAACGTACCCAGGTGGAGGGCGACGTCGAAGGTCTTCTTGACCGACTCGCCGTCGGCTCCGGCGAAATCGTCCCATCCGAACAACCACGGAACGAGCAGCAGGTGGCCGCTCGACGAGATCGGGAGGAACTCCGAGAGGCCTTGGACGAGTCCGAGGACGATCGCATGCAGAATCGGCACCAGGGATGTCTACCGGTGTCACGCCGCTGCGGTGCGGACCCCGCCTCGCAGTGCCGACGAGTCGACCACCCGGACTTCAGGTGTCGACGTAGGTTGAGCGACGTGAAGCTGCACCGACGACGGCGGGTGATGTTGGTGACCGGGGCATCGGGGTTCCTCGGGCGTCACCTCGTGCGCGGGTCCGTCGGCGAGGAGTGGGAGATGATCGCTCCCACCTCGTCATCGATGGACATCACCAACCGAGCTCATGTGCTCGACACGATCACGGGATGGAAGCCCGACGTGGTCGCACACCTGGCCTACCGGAAGGACCGACGGACGATCGTCGACGGCACGCGCCACGTCGCCGAAGCGTGCATCGCCGCCGGCAGCAGATTGATCCACCTGTCGACCGACGTCGTGTTTGCCGGGCGACCCGCGCCGTACGTCGAACGTGACGTCCCCGATCCGATCGTCCGGTACGGCATCGACAAACGCGACGCCGAACTCGCAGTGGCCGCAGTGGCCCCCGACGCTGCGATCATCCGCACGTCACTGCTGTACGGCACCGACACACCGAGCACCTTCCAGCGCGAACTGGCCGAGGCGCTGCGGCGAGGACGTTCGAGCATGACATTCTTCACCGACGAGTTCCGCTGCCCCGTCCACGCCGACGACGTTGCACGCGCCATCGGTGTCATCGCTGCACAGAACGGCCTGGGCGGCGTGCTCCACGTGGCGGGACCCGAACGCATTTCCCGGATCGACTACGCAGTCCGGTTGGCCTCGTTCGCCGGCTTCCCGCACGCCGAGCTGGCGAGTTCGACGGTCTTCGAATCGGGTCAGGTCAGACCGAGGGACGTCACACTCGACTCGTCCCTCGCGGCCACCCTCGGCATCCGGTCCCGCAGCCTGCACGACACCCTCGGAACCTGAACCGAGTCGACCGACCTGGTGACATCCATCCGGGATGGATGTCACCAGGTTCGATCGCGCTGGTTCACATCGCCGCTGCTGCGAAGCCCTGCTCGAGGTCGGCGAGGATGTCGTCGATCGACTCGAGGCCGACCGACAGGCGCACCAGGCCGGCCGTGACGGCGCTGGCCGCCTGCTCCTCCGGCGTCAACTGGCTGTGTGTCGTGGAGCCCGGGTGGATCACGAGGCTGCGGGCGTCGCCGATGTTGGCGACGTGGCTGTGCAGGGTGACGCCTTCGACGAACTTCTTGCCCGCCTCGTGGCCGCCTGCGATCTCGAAGGCGAGCACCGAGCCGTAGCCCTTGCCGCCGCCCAGTTCCTTGGCCCGCTCGTGCCACGGGCTCGACGGGAGTCCGGAGTAGTTGACGGACTCGACCTGATCGTGGGCGTCGAGGAACTCGGCCACCTTCTGCGCGTTGGACCAGTGCCGCTCCATGCGCAGGCTCAGGGTCTCGAGGCCTTGGAGGAACATGAACGCGTTGAACGGCGAGATCGCCATGCCGACATCACGCAGCAGTTGGACGCGAGCCTTGAGGATGTACGCCCCGTGTCCGAGGCCCGGCCAGTACGCAAGGCCGTGGTAGCTCGGATCGGGCTCGTTGAAGTTCGGGAATCGAGCGGCATCGCCGTAGTCGAACGTGCCACCGTCGACGATCGCTCCGCCGATCGACGTGCCGTGCCCACCGATGAACTTGGTCAAGCTGTGGGTCACGACATCAGCACCGTGCTCCAGTGGGCGGATGAGGTACGGCGTCGCAACGGTGTTGTCGACGATGAGGGGCACGCCGACCTCGTGGGCCACGGTGCTGACGCCCTTGATGTCGAACACATCGTTCTTCGGGTTCGGGATGACCTCACCGAAGAAGCACTTCGTGCGCTCGTTCGACGCGGCACGCCACTGTTCGAGATCGTCCGGATCGTCGACGAAGGTGACCCCGATGCCCATCTTCGGCAACGTGTAGTGGAGCAGGTTGTAGCTGCCGCCGTACAGCGACGGCGACGCGACGATGTTGTCGCCGACTTCGGCGACGTTCATGATCGCCAGCGTCGTCGCAGCCTGACCCGATGCAACCGCGAGCGCTCCCGGCAGACCGATCGCCGTGATGCATCCACCTTCGAGCGCGTTGAGACGCGCCTCGAGTGCCCCTTGCGTCGGGTTCATGATGCGGGTGTAGATGTTGCCGACCTCGGCGAGGGCGAACAGGTTGGCTGCGTGGTCCGCGTTCTGGAACTCGTACGCCGTCGTCTGGTAGATGGGGACCGCTCGGGCCCCCGTGGTCGGATCGGGCTCGCCGCCGACATGGATCTGCTTGGTCTCGAAACCCCACTGGTCGCTCATGGGCGACACACTACGCACGGTATTCCCGACCCCACAAGTCGGGATTCGCGACCAGCTGTCGTCTGTCCAGAAAACGACAACAGCGGAACCCGGAGGTTCCGCTGTCGTCGAGCACGTCGTTCTCAGTCACACGGGAGGGATGGTGAGGAGAGAATGACGTGGCGAACT
>JBBSOH010000026.1:0-23572 GCA_038259945.1 Acidimicrobiales bacterium | reverse complement strand
CGCTTCCTCGGTCGTCGGCGTGGTGTCCTCGGTGGCCTCGCTTCCTCCGCTGCACCCGGCAGCGGCGAGCAGGGCGGCGGTGGTCAGGACGACAATGGACTTGTTCATCGGTCTTCTCTCACAGTTCTCTCAGGAGTGCAATGCGCTCGTCGAGCGGCGGATGGGTGTCGAACAACTTGTGGATGCCCTGGAGCCTGCCGGAGTCGCCGACACCGCTCATCGGCTGTTCGATCCACAAGTGTGCCGTGGCGGTGGACGCCGAATGGGTCACCGTGGTGTCGGCCTGGAGTTTCTCGAGCGCCGAGATCAGACCCGGTGGATAGCGCGTCAGTTGACATGCGCTCACGTCGGCGAGGGTCTCGCGGCTGCGGGAAATCGTTGCCTGCATGGCCTTTGCCAGGAGCGGGGCGACGATCAGCATGGCGAAGCCGACGTAGGCGAGCGGGTTGCCCGAGTCCGAACGGTCGCCACGGCGTGACACACGACCGCCGTTCCACCACATCATCCGGATCGCCATGTCGGACAGCAGCGCGACTGCGCCCACCATCGTGACGGCCAGTGTGGACACGAGGATGTCGTAGTTGCGGATGTGGCTCAGTTCGTGTGCCACCACGCCTTCGAGTTCGACGCGGTTCAGCTTGTCGAGCAGACCGGTGGTGACGGCGATCGCTGCGTGGTCCGGATTGCGGCCGGTGGCGAAAGCGTTGGGGGCCGGATCGTCGACGATGTACACACCCGGCTTGGGCAGTCCGGCTGCGATGCAGAGCCCTTCCACCAGGTTGTGCAACCGTTGGTACTGCTGTGGGTCGGCGGGCTCCGCGCGGCTGACGCGCAGTGCGATGGCGTCGGCCTTCCAGTACGACGCGAACGCGATGGCCGCGCTGATGACCAGCGCGATGATCGTGAAGAGCGGGCCGTTGCCGACGACGAGTCCGATGGCCGCACCGACGAGCGCGACGATCACGACGAAGCCGACCACGAGCGCGGCGCTACGGCGCTTGTTCGAACGAACGAGATCGTGCATCGGGGTCAGAACTCGACGTTCGGAACCGTGCGAGCCGCTTCGTCGGCCTCGAAGTACTCACGCTGGCTGTAGCCCAGCATCTTTGCGACGAACAGCGTGGGCACCGACTCGATCTTGTTGTTGTAGCCCAGAACGGCGTCGTTGAAGAACTGGCGGGCATAGGCGACGCGTCCCTCGGTCGCCGTGAGCTCCTCCTGCAACGCGAGGTAGTTCTGGTTCGCCTTGAGGTCGGGGTAGGCCTCGCTGAGTGCGAAGAGCTTGCCGAGAGCGCCGGAGAGCAAGTTGTTCGGCGCCGCCTGCGCCTCGGGGGTGTCGGGCGCTGCGATCGCAGCGTTGCGGGCCTCGATCACCTGCTGCAGGGTCTCCTGCTCGTGAGCGGCGTAGCCCTTGACGGTTTCGACGAGGTTGGGAATGAGGTCGAGGCGTCGCTTGAGTTGGACGTCGATCTGCGACCAGGCGTTCTCCACCTGGTTCTTGCTGCGGATCAACCCGTTGTACATCGCGACACCGGCGAGGATCGCGACGACGGCGATCACGAGCAGGACGATGAGGAACACGAACATGATCGCCGAGTGTATGCGGTCAGCGCGACGCGAGATCGTGATAGATCTCGATGTACCGGTCGGCGAGGGCCGACATGGCGAACCGCTCCGCCCGCGTGTCGCCCGATGCACGCAGGCGAGTTGCCAGCGCATCGTCGGTGAGCGCCCGCCGCAACTGCGCCGTGAGCGCGTCGACGTCGCCGGGGGGGCTGAGCAGCGAATCCACCTCGTGTGTGGCGACGTTGCGGTAGCCGTCGAGGCTGCTGGCCACCACGGTGGTGCCCGCCGCCATCGCTTCGATCAGGACGACGCCGAACGACTCGCTGCCCAGTGATGGAGCGCAGAACACCGACGCAGTGCGCAGCAGGGCGAACTTCTCCTCGTCGCTGATCCGCCCGAGCCAGCGGATGCGGTCGTCGTTCGCCGTTCGCCTCGTCAGCGCTGCGGTGTCGGGGCCGCTGCTCGCGATCCACAACTGTGCGGCGACGTCGAGTCGCTCGAATGCGTCGACCAGGACCGCCAGCCCCTTGCGCTCTTCGTGGCGCCCGCAGAAGAAGATCGCCGGCGGCTCGCCCGGATCGAGGTCGATGGGCGGGGTCCGCCGGATGCGGTTCACCTCGACTCCGTTGAACAGCACTTCGTACTCGCCGCCGAGATGCGACTGGACGAGCGCGAGGGCGTCCTTGCTGACCACCACCTTGTGGTCGATCCGCTTGATCCACGACAGCAGCCACGGCTTGATCAGCCTGTAGCTCGTGGATCGTCCTGCGGCATGGAAGGTGCCGACGGTCGGGTACCGGTGCGTGACCGCAGCGGTGAGCGTCGGGCCGGGCGCCATCGGCTCGTGGAGGTGCAACACGTCGAAGCGCTCGGCGGCGAGCACCTGGAGCGTGCGGAACATGGCGGGCGGGTCCGGGGCGAGCGGAGCGATCGAACCGTTCGCCGACGTGGGCAGGGAGTTGCCGAGTGGGGTCACGAAACTGGCGGGCGGTGGGCCGTCACACGGACCCAGCACTCGCGCTTCCACACCACGTGAGCGCACCTCTCGAGCGAGCCCGAGGACCTGCATCTGGACGCCGCCGGGCACGGTGAGGCTGTACGGGCAGAGCATGCCGACACGCAGGGCAGGCGACATCAACCGGCAGCCACGAGGTCGATGCCGAACCGTCGGCGCACGACGTCGACTTCGAGCGGACGCGACAGCAGGAAGCCCTGTCCGATGTCACACCCGAACTGCTGCAGTGCCGTGATCTGCGCCGGCCGTTCGATTCCTTCGGCCACGCTGGTGACCCCCATGCTCGATGTCATCTGCAAGATCATGCGCGCGAGCGACGACCGATGTTCGTCACCGTCGACCTCGTCGACGAACTGCCGGTCGATCTTGACGACGTCGACCGGGAACCGCTGCAGGTACGACAAGGAGCAGTAGCCGGTGCCGAAGTCGTCGATCGCGATGCGCACACCGAGCTCGCGCAGCGCATTGAGCGCTGTCGATGCCGACTCGATCTCGTCGACGAGGACCGTCTCGGTCACCTCCAACAGCACCTGTTCCGGCGGGAGCCCACTCGACGCCAACGCATCGGACACCTGAGCGACGAAGTCATCGCTGCGCAACTGGACCGCCGAGACGTTGATGCTCACGTAGCGCGGTCCTCGGACCTGCCAGGTGGCTGCTTCGCGCACGGCCTGGTCGAGAACCCACTTGCCGATGTCCTTGATCAGCCCCGAGCGCTCGGCCACGGGGATGAACTCACCGGGTGACACGTCGTCACGGGTCGGGTGGCGCCAACGGATCAACGCCTCGGCACCGGTGACCACGCCCGTCCGCAGGTCGACCAGGGGCTGGTAGACGAGGCGGAATTGGCGGTTCGCAAGTGCGGTCGACAATTCGGAGCGGTACTCGAGTTGGGTGGTGGCCCCGAGCCGCATCGCCGGATCGAAGATCTTGATCTGTCCCTTGCCCGCCCGCTTCGCCTCGTACATCGCGATGTCGGCGTCACGCAGAAGGCTCGAGGTGGTCATGCCGGTCGTCGCCACCGCCACCCCGACGCTCGCCAGCACCGCCAGGTCGTACCCCGCGAGGCGAACCGGTTGCCGCAGGTTGTCGAGGAGTCGTTCTGCGACGTCGAGTGCGCGGTCGACGCCGCCGCGATCTTCGAGCAGGAGCGCGAACTCGTCACCCCCGAGTCGGGCGGGCGTGTCACCGCTGCCTGCGATCGCATCGATGCGATCGGCGATCGTGCGCAGTAACTGATCGCCGACGCCGTGACCCAGTGCGTCGTTGACCGACTTGAAGTCGTCGAGGTCGACGAACAGCACCACGACGGGGTCGGCGTCGGAGCGGGCCACGCGCAGTGCATGGTCCATCCGGTCGAGGAAGAGGGCCCGGTTCGCGAGCCCGGTCAGTTCGTCGTGGAACGCACGGTGGCTCAGCTTGCGTTCGAGGTCGCGTTGCTCGGTGACGTCACGGAACGTGGCGACGATGCCGTCGACGGCGTCTCCGCCGACGAGGTTGGCGAACGTCGCCTCCATCCGACGACGCTGCCCGTCCACGCGGACGAGGCTGGATTCGAAACGGACCGTCGCATCGGTTCCGTCGCTGAACACCCGCTCGACCTCTCGCGCCGCGATCTCACGGTCCTCCTCGGCGATCAGGTCGACGATCGGCCGACCGATCCAGTCGGCTGAACGGTGCCCGAGCGTGCCGGTCAGGCCTGGGCTGGCGTACTTGATGTTGCCGGCTTCGTCGACGAGCATCACCACGTCACTGGAGTGTTCGACCATCGCAGCAAGTCGGTCCTGGCCTCGCCGTTCGCTGAGCGAGCGCACGGCGTCGAGCAGCCCCCACATCCGAGCGAGGGCGAGGATCACCGACATGAAGGCGGCGATGGCGACGACGAGGATCGTCGTGCCCGATCCGAGATCGCTCACCACGAGTGCGAGGAGCACGGTCAACGGCGCGAGCACCGCGACGGTGAGCCCGATCGTCCGTCCCACGCCGAGAGCGGAACCGGGGTTGGTCGGGCCGTTCTCCGGCGCCATCGACCGGTCGAGCGCTGCGGACGCGACGACGAGCGGAGCAGCGACTCCGAGACCTGCGATCACACCTCCGGAGGTGAACTCGTTGCGGATCTCCTGGGTGCCGCGGATGACGTCGGCGATCAACTGCAGCGCGATGCCGAGCATCAGGACGACGGGCGAGTAGGACCGGAAGTGACGCGCCGCCGCCGAGCGAACCGATGCGGCGAACGCGAGGCCACCGATCAACGGCGCCGCCGCAGCCCACGCCGTTGCGGAGCGATCGAGGTCGCCGTCGGAGAAGTAGGGCTCGGCGACGATGAGCCACACGCTCACGCCCACGGCGATCGCGATGATCCCGATCTCGTATCCGCCGAAGGCGTCGTGTTCCGATTCCGACTGTCTGCTCAGCCCGACCAGGGCGATCAGTGCGGCGACCCAGAAGCCGACGTGGAGCACGTCGGCCAGGGTCGGGAACGTGACGTCCTCACGGTTCAGGAGGGTGGACCACACCGTGTGCGCTCCGACGAGGAAACCGAACGCGATCGCCAGGAGGATCCACGGCGCCCGGCGTTCCGGCCGATGGCTGGCCACGCCGAACAGCACCGCTCCGATGGCGATCACCGGCGCCACGACCCGGATCGGTTCGAGCGAGTCACCTGCGGGCGCGAGAACGTAGGCCGCGGTCATCAGCGCGGCGACGATCAACAGGAGAATCCGGGGCGAGCGTGCGATGGTCATTTCTTCGGCAACATCTGCGACCGAGTTGAATATCCGGGGTCAGACGGCCAGTTGGGTTGGAACAGATGCCACTGCGACGGAGCCCGCCGGATCAGGATCTCCAGTTCGTCGGCGAGCTCCTGGGTGATCCGGTCCACGTCGTCACGCAGTCGCTTGCTCTGGCGTTGCGGATGCATCGGCGGTCGGACCCACGCCCAGTGCGCGTCGACGCGGTCGGTGAAGTACACCGCCGTCGGGAAGATCGGTGCGCCGGTCCGCAACGAGACGGTCGCCGCTCCCCCGGGCAGCGTGGTCGTCTCGCCGAAGAACTCGACCTCGGGGCCGGACTGGCCGATGTCGCGGTCCGAGAGCAGACACACGATGTGGTTGCTGCGGAGCGCGTTGATCACGGCGGATCCGGCTTTGGGCCCGAGGGGCACGACGTGCATGCCCAGTTTCGAGCGCAGGTCGACGAACCATTCGAACAGTTCGGGAGGGTCGATGTGCTCGACCACGACCGTGATCTCGTGACCCTGGTCGGCGATCCATCGTCCCGCCCACTCCCATCCACCGAGGTGCGGCAGGGCCAGGATCGCTCCGTTGCCGTCCTGCAGCGCTTCGACGATCTGCGGGTAGCCGTCGGCGGTGAAGCCCCGGTCGACGGCGCGCTTCGACATCGTCGGGAGTCGGAAGCTCTCGATCCAGTAGCGAGCGTAGAAGTCGAAGGCTCTCTGGCTCGCGCGACGCAGCCGCAGACCGCGCAGCGTCGGATCGACGCGACGCAGGTGGCGCTCGATCATCTCCCTGCGCTCGGGGCTCCAGAAGTTCGCCCCGGCACCGAACGGCACGGCGAGACCGGCGGCCACGATGCCCGGCGTGGCGCGCGCCGCCAGCGCTGCGAGTTTGTAGCCGTTGGTCGTGAAGGCGTCGGGCAGATCCGGCATCGCGGCTCAGGGGCGACGACGCGGAACGCTCGTCCGGCGACGATCGATCCTCGCGACGCGACGACCAGCTCGTCGGGATCGACGCATCTCGATGCGTTCCTGCGTGACCGGGGCGACGGCGGCCTGCTTCCACACCTTCCAGAACCGCTGCACAGCGGTGATCGTGGTGAGCACCAGCATGAGCCACAGGATCGGGACGAGCAACACGTTGACGACCAGGCCGATCAGGATGGCGATGATCCTCTCGGCGCGCTCCATCAGACCGCCCTTGGCATCGATGCCGAGCGACTCGGCCTTGGCGCGCTGGTAGCTGACGAGCGATGACACACCGGCGATCGCAAAGGGCAGCAGAGGGAGTTCGGCGGCGGCATCGGGGTCGGTGGCGAAGTACCAGGCGATTCCACCGAGCAGGAACATGTCGGTGACGCGGTCGACGGTCGAGTCGAAGAACGCGCCCCGCTGGCTGGACAGGCCCGAGGCCTTGGCGAGCGCGCCGTCGAGAAGGTCAGGGAGCGCCGCGAGGACGACGAGCGCTGCGCCGATCCAGAGTCGGCCGGCACCGATGGCGACACCGGCACCGATTCCGACGAGAAGACCGATGATCGTGAGATGGTCGGGGCTCAGGCCGGTCTTCTTGAGCGCTTGGCCGATCGGTTTGACTGCCGCGTCGACGGGTTTCCTGAAGGTGCCGTCGAACATCGTGGAGAGGCTAGTACGCGCTCAGTGCGACGAGTCGACGGTAGGTGTCGCTTCGGGGTTCGACTCGACGAGTTCCTCGATGATCGAACCGTCGACGGCATCGACGAGTACGAGACCGCGCTCGGCCGGCGGGTCCTCGGCCGAGTAGCACAGGACCCTCCACGTCGGGCGGCTGCGGAGCCCACGCCAGACCTGTTGGGCCGACGCATGACCCACGGCGAACCCCACGGCCTGCTGGGCCTTGACGAGCGCGTCCTTCTCGTCGACGTTCATCCGCCATCCGGATGTGATCGACACGAGGCCCGCCACCAGCAGGATCCCCGCACCGAAGAGCCACCCGTCGTTGACGACAGCGGCGTCGGGAAAGGCGAACCTGACGGCGACGCACGCGGCAGCGATGACCAGGTAGATGTAGCCCGGAATCCGCCGACGGCTGTTGTCGGGAAAGAGGTATGCCCCGACGAACTCGCTGGGCTGCAGGTCGTCCGGCAACTCGTCGCGGATCTCGTCACTCATGTCGTCGAGGCTACCTCCGCCGCCCGGCTCGGGTGCTCGCACGGGGATCGGTGAGCCCGAGTCGGCCTGGGACCGACCGTTGCTCACCGGCAGACGGCACCGCCGGCGTTCGGTGCGTCTGCGTCGGCCCCGGGCCGACGAGAACTCACCGATTCGGCCACGCGGCCCGGATCCGGGCAGCGCTGGCGTCGAGCGCTTCGGGGAGGGTCTGGGTGTTGGCGATCGAACTCATGAAGTTGGAGTCGCCGGTCCAGCGCGGCACCACGTGCGCATGGAGATGCGACGGGATCGACCCGCCGGCCGGACGGCCCAGGTTGAGGCCCACGTTCAACCCGGGTGGCGAATATGCGCTGCGAACGGCAGCCACCCCGTCGGTGACCGTCGACCAGAGGTCCACGGTCTCGTCGGGGGTGAGGTCGCTCAGATCCGGGACCTCGCGATACGGCACGACGAGCAGGTGACCGCTGCTGTACGGAAACAGGTTCATGATCGCGAACACGTGCTCGGCGCGGTGGACGATGTGGGTCGCCTCGTCGGGTTCTCCCGATGCCAGGAGTTGCGTGAACGGGCTCGCGTCCCTCTCGGTGTCAGACACCGAGGGGGACGCTGCGCCGACATAGGCCGCTCGCCAGCCCGACCAGATCCTTTCCAGCATCGACGGACCGTCAGGCGCTGAGTGCTGCGGTGGCGGCGTTGTCGACCTCGGCACGGAACCGTTCGATGAAGGTTGCGAGCGGAACGTCACGCTCCACGTCCTCGCCGCTCGTTCCGTCCTCGTTGCGAGCGACCATGTCGTGACGCAGGTTCACGCCGACCGTGTTCGCGGCCACGTCGTCGTCGCCCACGACGAGTACGTACGGAAGCTTCTCCATCTTGGCGGTGCGGATGCGCTTGCCGAGACCCACGTCGGCCTTGACCCAGTCCACGCGTACGCCTGCACTGCGCAACTGCGCCACGACCTGCTCGGCGTGCGCTTCGTGGCTTTCGGCCACGGGCAGCACCCGGACCTGGAGCGGCGCCAACCATGTGGGGAAGTCTCCGGCGTAGTGCTCGATGAGGACGCCGAAGAACCGCTCGATCGACCCGAACAGAGCGCGATGCAACATGATCGGACGGTGACGCTCGTTGTCGGCACCGACGTATTCCAACTCGAAGCGTTCCGGCAGCTGGAAATCAGCCTGGATCGTCGACAACTGCCACGAGCGACCGATCGCATCGCGCACGTCGATGTCGATCTTCGGGCCGTAGAACGCGGCGTCACCGTCTTTCACTTGATAGTCGAGGCCGTGAGATTCGAGCGCCGACTTCAGGGCGGCGGTGGCCTCGTCCCAGATCTCGTCGGACCCGACGTATTTGACGGGATCCTTGGTGGACAGGTTGAACGTGAAGTCCTCGAACCCGAATGCACGCAGCACCGAGAGCACGAAGTCGAGCAGCGACGCGATCTCGTCGGCGAGCTGTTCCTTGGTGCAGTAGATGTGGCTGTCGTCCTGTGTGAACCCGCGGATCCGCAGGAGGCCGTGCAACGTGCCGGCGCGCTCGTAGCGGTAGACATTGCCCAACTCGAACAGCCGGAGCGGGAGTTCGCGGTAGCTGCGCTGCCTGCTCTTGAAGATCAAGCAGTGCATCGGGCAGTTCATCGGCTTCATGTAGTACGTGCCGTTGTCCATCTCCATCGGCGGGTACATGCCGTCGGCGTACCACTGGAGGTGACCCGAGGTCTCGAACAGCTTTCCGTTCGCGAGGTGCGGGGTGTACACGAACTCATAGCCACCGGTCTCGTGGCGCAGGCGGCTGTAGTCCTCCATCAGCTTGCGGATGATCGCACCCTTGGGGTGCCACACCGCGAGGCCGCCACCCAGTTCCTGGGGGAAGCTGAGCAGGTCGAGTTCGTTGGCGAGCTTGCGGTGGTCGCGTTTGGCGGCTTCCTCCAATTGCGTGAGGTGATCGGCCAGTGCCTGTTTCGACTCCCAGGCCGTGCCGTAGAGGCGTTGGAGCATCTTGGCGCTCTCGTTGCCGCGCCAGTGGGCGCCGGCGACCTTCTGCAGCTTGAACCACGGCAGCTTGCCGGTCGACGGAACGTGCGGGCCGACACACATGTCGACGAACTCGTCGGTGTTGCGGTACGCACTGATGACATCGCCTGCGACCTCGCCGGCGTCGAGCGCATCTGCGCCCGCCGATTCCACGCGCTCGATGATCTCGACCTTGTAGGGCTGGTCGGCGAACAGTTCCTTGGCCTCCGCCATGCTGTGTTCGGAACGCGTGAACGGCTGATTCGCCTTGACGATCTCCTTCATCTTCTTCTCGATCGTTCCCAGGTCGTCCTCGGTGAAGGTCTGGCCGTCGGGCAGGTCGAAGTCGTAGTAGAAGCCGTTGTCGATGGCCGGCCCGATCGAGAACTTGGCGCCCGGGTAGAGCTGGGTGACCGCTTGAGCGAGCACGTGCGCCGTGGAGTGGCGGATCACATGGCGACCCTCATCGGTGTCGCTCGTGATGATCGCGACGACGTCGCCCTGTTCGATCTCCGTCGTGAGATCGGTGTCGGTCCCGTTCACGGTGGCGGCGACGGCGGCCTTCTTCAGGCCGGAGCCGATGGATGCCGCGAGGTCGAGCGCCGTCGACCCTTCGGGAAGTTCCCGCTCGGAGCCGTCTGGAAGCGAAACGCTGATCACGGCTGAGATGATACGGGCGTCAGCTTCCGGTGGCCGCGACCAGTTTGCGTTCGACGCCAGCGCTCGTCGACTTCGTGGAGATGTCGGTCACGGTGGCGATGCGGGTCGGTTCGACGGACGCCACCACGTCGTCGGGTTCCTGTCCGTGATAGTGGTGGACGTACTGCTGGCCCGTCATCTCACGGATCTCGTACATCACCTCGTCCATCATCGAACGCCACGCCAGGTGCTCGGCGCCGCGGTTCGCATAGCGCTCGGGCTTGATCGGTCGACCGATGTGCACGGCACACGACTTGCGCAGTTTCGGTGCGCGGGCTCCAGGCGGCTGGATCTGATCGGTGCCGACGATGCCGACCGGGTAGATCGGACATCCGATCTGCATCGCGAGGCGTGCGGCGCCGGTCCGGCCCTTGTGGAGGTTGCCGTTGCGGCTTCGCGTCCCTTCGGGATAGATCCCGAACAGCTCACCGCGTTCCAGGACGACACGGGCCGCATCGAGAGCGGCGTCGCTCTTCCCACCACCCGAACGGTCGATCGGGATCATGCCCATCGCCGGGAAGATGAACTTGGTCTTCCAGGAATCCATGTATTCGGCCTTGCCGACGAAGCTGATGTTGCGGGGCAGGGTGAACGTGAGGATCGCGGAATCGAAGAAACTGATGTGGTTCGGGCACAGGATCGCCGGGCCGTCGACGGGAAGCCGGTCGTAGCCGGTCATCTCGATGTCCCAGAGTCGCGTCACCGCAGGGTTCAGCACCCGTCGGGTGCGTCGCTGGAGGGCTCCGGCGCCTGGACTCGTGCTCATGGGCCGCACAGTAGATCACACCGGACACGGCGAGACAACGCCTGGGTGAACGCTATGTGAATCAGTCCGACTCCGTAGCGCGCGCAATGATCAGCAGGCCAGAACGGCGATCGGCCGCATCGGGTCTGACCCACTCCGGTCACGGCCGCATCGGGTCTGACCCACTCCGGTCACGGCCGCACCGGGTCTGACCCACTCCGGCCGGTCGTGCTGTCAGTCGAGGTCGACGCCGACGAGCGCGGCGGATTCGAAGACGCCCTCTCCGGCTGCCGCCGCGGCGTCGATCAGTTCGAAGGCTCCCGGCGTGTCGAGGTCGTCGTCGAGGCGTGCGCGCACGTCGGACAGGAGATCGGGGTTGGACGTCGCATGTGCGTTCCATGCGTCGAGGCGGGCCTGATTGCGAGGCATCAACTCTTCGTCCCACTCCCACTCCGTGCGGTAGTGGTGCTCGACGATGCCGAGGCGGATCGATCGAGCATCCCACTCTTCGCGCAACTTGTCGACGAACACCAGGTTGCCGAGGCTCTTGGACATCTTCTGGCCGTCCATCGAGATCAGGGCCGTGTGCATCCAGTGCTTCACGAACTGCTCGCCGGTGGCCGCCTCGGACTGCGCCTTCTCCGACTCGTGATGCGGGAAGATCAGGTCGGCGCCACCACCATGGAGATCGATGGTGGTGCCCAGTTCACGTAGCGCGAGCGCGGAGCATTCGATGTGCCACCCGGGGCGGCCCGGACCCCACAGCGTGTCCCAGGAGGGTTCGTCTGCGGCCGATGGATGCCAGAGCACGAAGTCCAGCTGGTTGCGCTTGTTCGGGTCGTCGACGTTGCCGCCGCGGTCCTTGGCGAATGCGAGCATCTCGGCGTCCGAGTACTGGCTCATCGACCCGAACGAATCGACCTTGGACACATCGAAGTAGACCGAGCCACCGGCCTCGTAGGCGAACCCGCGGTCCATGACCATGCCGATGAATCCGCGGATGTCCGGGATCGCGCTGCTCGCGCGAGGCGACGAGGCGACTGGCAGCGCATTGAGGGCGACCATGTCACGCTCGAAACGGGCCTCCTCCCCCGCCGCCAGGTCGAGGTAGTGCACCCCGAGTTCGCGGGCCTTGGCGAACAACGGATCGTCGACATCGGTGACGTTGCGGACGCACTTCACCGTGTGGCCCTTGTCGATCAGGTGGCGCTGCAGCGTGTCGTAGGCGATGAAGGTGGCGGCGTGGCCGAGGTGGGTGGCGTCATACGGCGTGATGCCGCACGTGTACATCAACACCTCGTCGTTCGGCTCGAAGGGAACGATGGCGCGGCGGGCGGTGTCGTAGAGCTGCATCGGTGGCAAGTCAACCATCTGCTCGCGTCGATGATTCCCTCACCGTCGATTCAGGCACCGTCGATTCAGGCGCCGTCGGTTCGCGCACCACGCGGTCCGCGGGCCTCGATACCTGTGAGCTTCGGGGCGACACGTGTCCTGTAGCGGACGTTCAACTGCAGCAGCACGGCGGTGAACGCCTCGATCGCCATGGCGTTGGAGAGTTGACCGGCGTCGAGTGGTCGACACCCGGGGAACCGGTCGATGATCTCGCTCACGGCGACCACGGCATCGTGGTCGTCGCCGCACACCAGCACGTCGGAGTCGATCGGGTGGTCGATCTGGCCGAGTTCGGTCGCCGGAAGATGATGGAAGGCGGCGACGACGCGACTCGCCGGGATCGCTGCCTGGACGTGTGCGGCAACGCTGCCACGTGGCGGAACCAGTGGCTGGAACTCCTTGTTCACCCGGACGAGGGCGTTCGCCATGGAGATCACGATCTTGCCGACGAGACGTTCGCTGTTCTCCTGGGCGACCTGCGCTGCACCCTCCCACGGAGTGGCGACGACGACGATGTCGGCCTCCGCAGCGCCGGAGTTGTCGGACGTTGCGAGGAGCTCCGACAGACTCGGCCACTCGTCGACCAGAGCATCGCGCGCCTCGCTCGCACGTTCGGTCGACCGAGAGCCGATCACCACGTGGTGACCGATGCTCGCCAAGCGCGCCGCGAGGCCGCGCCCGGCCGGGCCGGTGCCACCGAGGATGCCGATCGTCGCCGTGGTGTCCACGTCGACGAGCGTAGACCGCTACGTTGCGACGCATGGGACTGCTCGATGGCAAGAAGCTCGTGATCACCGGGGTGCTGACCGATGCGTCGCTCGCATTCGGGGTGGCCCGCATGGCCCAACAGGAGGGCGCGGACATCGTGCTCACCGGTGCCGGTCGAGCGCTCAAGCTCACGCAACGCACGGCACGCAAGCTGGGTCCGAACCCGAGCGGAGACGTGGTCGACGTGTTCGAGTTGGACGTCACGGTGCCCGAGCACGGCGACTCGGTGCGGGCGGCGGTCGATGCCAAGTGGGGCCACGTCGACGGTGTTCTCCATGCGATCGGATTCGCTCCCGAGGTCTGTCTGGGTGACGACTTCATGGCGGCACAGTGGGACGACGTGGCGATCGCGATGCACATCTCCACGTATTCGCTCAAGATGCTGGCCGACACGTTCGTGCCGTTGATGGGCCCCGGCGGGTCGTTCGTCGGCTTGGACTTCGACAACCAGCAGGCCTGGCCGGCATACAACTGGATGGGCGTGGCGAAGTCGGCGCTGCAGTCCGTGAATCGATACCTCGCCAAGGAGCTCGGGCCCAAGGGCATCCGCTCGAATCTGGTGGCGGCGGGGCCGATCAAGACGATGGCGGCGAAGTCGATCCCGGGCTTCAAGCTGTTCGAGGACACGTGGGACGGGCGGGCGCCGCTCGGGTGGGACGTCAACGATTCCGAGCCGGTGGCACGGGCCGTTCTTGCGCTGCTCAGCGACTGGTTCCCGGCGACCACGGGCGAGATCGTCCACGTCGACGGCGGCTACCACGCCGTCGGTGCCTGACGGCCGCAGCATCGGCATCGGGGCAGCACCGAACCACCCCGGAAGCAGTGGTCATCGGACGGAGGTGCTGGTGCTCGATGACGAGCGCAAGCGGCTCCGCCAGGACAGGTGGCGATCGACCTCGCCGGCTGGCTTCGACCGGCGGCGAAGGTTGCGGCCGGGCAGGCAGCGCACCTCGGCGTCTCGGTCGCCTGAGGTTCGGCACCCGTCGGACCCAACGACCGAACGCTCCTCGACGAACTGCTGACGACGGTCGGCGAACCTCATCGTCCACGCGCGCATCGTCGAGGGCGAGAGCGGTTGGATCGGCTCGCACGAGGCTTTCGTCCGATGGTGCCTCGACCTCCGAGCCACGGGCGGGACGGGCGCAACGCCGTCGACGGAGTACCCCTTGATGGATCCACGGATCACTGGTGAGGGAACACCTGTTCGATTCATACCAAAAGATCGAAATCATCTTTGTAACTCTGTCTCAGTTGTGCTGCTCTTGGTACATGGAGCCCTCCGACCTCGTCGAACGCATTCAGCGTGTCGATGTGGACGCCGCCGGTGTGGGTGGTATCGCTGCAATGGTCGGCAACGTCACGAGGCTGAAGGGTTGGATCGCCACGGTCGAAGCTGCGGCGGCACGACGAGCCGGAGAACTCGAACGAGCGGGCGAGGCCACTTCTGCATCCGACCTGATCTCGCGAGGCATGAAGACTTCACGCCGTTCCGCCGAGAAGACCCAGCGCCGAGGGGAGGCGCTGAGCAAGGCACCCATCATCGAGAGCGAGTTGGCGGGCGGGCGGATCTCGACCGAACACGCCGACGCCCTGGCGTCCGCAGCCGGCAGGCTCGACGATGCGCAACGCGATGCGCTCTTCGAGCGCGACGACGAACTGGCACGACGCGCCGCTGCCGAGACCCCCGCGCAGTTCGCACGCACGCTGTCGAAGATCGCCGCCGAGATCTCACTGGACGACGGGATCGAACGCTCCGAGCAACAACGGCGCGAGGCAACGTTGGCCCATGGCATCAATTCGGACACCGGGATGGGCTGGGTCCGTGCCGAACTCCACCCCGACGACTACCAGAAGGTCAAGCGACGCCTCGACGCCGAAGTGGCAGCGATGAAGTACCTCGACGGCAATGCAGGTCGACGCCACGAGCAACTCGCCGCCGAAGCCCTCGTCAACCTGGTGACCGGAACCCGGGGCGTCGCTCGCGTGCCGGCAGAGGTCGTCGTCCTCATCGACCTTGCCACGCTCACCGGCGATGTGCATCCGGAGTCGACGTGCGAGTACTCCGACGGCACACCGATGCCTGCCGAGATCGCCCGGCGACATGCGTGCGACGCCAAGATCATCCCGGTCGTCCTCGGGTCGGACGGCATGCCACTCGACGTGGGCCGAGGTGCTCGCCATGCGACTCCCGCCCAGCGACACGCACTCCGAGCCGTGTACCGCACCTGTGCAGTCGACGGATGCGACACCGGGTTCGATCGCTGCGAGATCCACCACCTGATCGAGTGGCTGCAACTCGGCGAGACCGATCTGGCCAACCTGCTCCCGGTGTGCAGCTACCACCACCACCGAGCGCACGAGGGGCGATGGCGATTGCAACTCGACCCGAGCACCCGACAACTCAGCGTGTACCTCCCCGACGGGTCACTCCACAGCACGTGCCTGCCCGACATCCTCGCGGAGCGCGAGTCGAACGAAGCCGCCTGACGCGCGGTCTCGGTTGCGTGACTCACCGGAATCGCGCCCACGGGAATCCGAGACGGCGCGGCGCGTGGTGAGCCAGCCGGAACGGACGTCGAAGGTCAGCGTCGGCGGGACCGAGATCTGGAGCCCGATTCCCGACCGGAGAGAGCCTGCAGGATCAGCAACAGCAGAATGGCCCCCAGCGCGGAGACGAGGATGCTGCGGACCGAGAACTCGTCGACTCCCCTGCTGTCGATCGCGTTCATCAGCGCTCCGCCGATCAGTGCGCCGAGAACGCCGACGACCATCGTGTAGACGCATCCGCTGCGGTCGTCCTTCACCACCCAGCGAGCAATGCCGCCTGCCAGCAGGCCCACGACGATCCAGCCGATGATGCTCATGCCCGTACGGTAGCGAGGCCGACCCGCAGCATCCCCACGTCGACATGGAGGATCTGCCCGATGGACCACGGACCCAGCCGATGTCATCGTCGCACCCATGAAGCCACGACCGCTCCGGATCGAACATCTCACGACACCAACGGACTCCCCTCCTTCACACAGTCCGCCCCCGGCTGCGCCGCCGCCCTCGACTTCGCCTGCGTCCTCGACCTCGCCTGCGTCCTCGACCTCGCCCTCGACCTCGACCTCGCCCTCGCCCTCGGCCCCGGGCACCCCCGTTCCCATCCGGACGTCGTCGCTCGGCGTGTTGATGATCGTCGTCAGCCCGATGATGGCGTTCATCGGCTTCGTCGGTGCGGTGGCATCCGCGAACGCGTGCGGGATGTTCGGAGACGGGTGCAGCGAGTACGGCCAGACCGGTGACGGCTTCGGCGCGATGGTGGTGCTGTTCCTTGCTTCGTTCCCGACATTTCTCGGCGGCCTCGTGGTCGTGGCTCGATCGCGGCGATCCGGCTCCGTGCGGTGAACCCCGCACGGTCATGATCTCCCGATTCGACCCGTGGCGCACTCTCGGCACGAGCTCCTGTCTCGCACGATCGTCGTCGGTACCCTCGACTCCGTGAATCGCCTGGCAGATGAGACCTCGCCGTATCTGAGACAGCACCGGGACAACCCGGTCGACTGGTACGCGTGGGGGCCCGAAGCGTTCGCTGCGGCGACGGAGCGCAACGTTCCGGTCCTGCTCTCGATCGGCTACTCGGCGTGCCACTGGTGCCACGTGATGGCACACGAGTGCTTCGAGGACGCCGAGGTCGCGGCCGTGATGAACGACAAGTTCGTCAACATCAAGGTCGATCGCGAGGAACGCCCCGACGTCGACTCGCTCTACATGGACGCCGTGCAGGCAATGACGGGCCGCGGCGGTTGGCCGATGACGGTGTTCCTCTCCCCCGACGGCACACCGTTCTACGGAGGGACGTACTTCCCGAAGGACGGTTTCCTGAAGCTGCTCCCAGCGATCGACGAGGTGTTCAGCACCAGACCCGACGATGTCGCCAAGAACGCGAAGCAGATGATGAAGGCGATCGACGCGAGCGCACAGCTCACACCGGGCAAGGACATCCCGACGGTCGAACAGTTGAACACCGCGGTCCAGACGCTCGGACGCGCCTTCGACCGGGAACACGGAGGCTTCGGCAAGGAGCCGAAATTCCCGTCGACGTTCAACATCGAACTGATGCTGCGTGCCTACATGACGAGCGGGTCGATCGCCGCACGCGAGGTGATCGTGACCACCCTCGATGCCATGGCGGCGGGCGGCATGTTCGACCACGTCGGTGGCGGATTCGCCCGGTACTCGACCGATCGCCGGTGGCACGTACCGCACTTCGAGAAGATGCTCTACGACCAGGCGCTTCTTGCGCAGACCTACCTCCACGGCATCGTCGTGCTCCGTGAACCGCAGTGGCGTCAGGTCATCCAGGACACCATCGAGTACGTCCTCACCACGCTCACCCATCCTGAGGGCGGGTTCTATTCAGCCGAGGACGCCGATTCGCTCGACGCAGACGGAGCGAGCGTCGAGGGCGCGTTCTACACGTGGACTCCCGACGAAGTCCGTGCTGCGCTCGGCAACACGAAGCCCGAGATCATCGAACAGGCTCTTGCGTACTGGGACATCACCGACGAGGGCAACTGGCGCGAGCCCAGACCGGCCGGAGAGGCCGAAAGCGACGATCCGAGCGCGTCCTCCGACGACGAAACGGGTGACGGAGCCGGGGCAGATCGCGCCGCACCGGACACCGCAGAACTCGACCCGACCGTGGCCACGGGCCGCTCGATCCCGAATCGGATCGCACATCGCGACGACCTCGTTCGACCCGATGCGATCAGCTTTGCACGCACCCGCCTGCTCGCGGCCCGCTCGAAGCGTCCACGGCCGGGGCTCGACGACAAGGTCCTGCTCGAATGGAACGCCCTCTTCCTGTCGGCGCTCAGCCAGGCGGCAGCGGTGTTCAACCACCAGCCGTGGCTCGACGCCGCCGAGAAGAACGCCGAGTTCCTGATCGACAACATGCGCGGCGGAAACGGACGCTGGTACCGGTCCTGGCAGGAGCAGGGTGACCCGCCGGCGCGTCATGACGCACTCGCCGCGGATCACGCAGCGTTGATCGACGCGTTCACCCGGCTCGGCGAAGCCACGGGGAAGGCACGTTGGGTCGACGAGGCACGGGCCACCGCCGACACGCTCCTCGACTGGTTCTTCGATCCGGGCCTCGGCGGGCTGTACACCACTGCCGAGGATGGCGAGCACCTGATCTCGCGTCAGAAGGACATCTCGGACAATGCGACGCCATCGGCGAACTCGATGGCGGCCATTGCGCTCCAGCGACTCGCGGCGCTGACCGGAGAACTGCGGTACGCCAACCATGCCGAACGCATCCTCCAACTGCTCGCACCTCAGGTCGACGACAAGGTCGGAATGTTCTCCCACGCGCTGCTCGCCGCCGACCTGATGCGTCGCGGCACCACCGAGGTGGTGATCGTGGGCGGCACCGACGACGAGGGCAACGAGCACGACATGGCCGACTACGTCCGAGTCGCGCAGTCGATCTGGCGTCCCGATGCCGTCCTCGCGTGGGGCGAGCCCTACGACTCTCCGCTGTGGGAGAACCGGACGCCGGGATTCGCCTACGTCTGCAGGGATCACGTGTGCAGCGCTCCGTCCTCCACCACCGATGAATTCGTGGCTGCGCTCACCGGCGGCGCGCTCACGAAGGACACCCTCAAGGACTCCGAAGCGAACGAAACGGCCACGCCAGAGCCCGACGCCTGATTCCCGCTGGCCTCGCAGCACCTCGTCCCAGGTTCCCGCTCACCGGCCCGGCCCGTTCCGCCACGTCCGCATGTGGCCGGCCTCGCATCCCGGGACGACGCGACGTCGCCGTTCGTCGACTACCAACCGCCGCGGTGGAGGATCTCGTCGGGAGGGCGTCGGCGACGCGCTGCTGATCGCCCCGCCGTGTCGGATCCATCGCGCTCGTCGGCGGATGTTCCCCCGGACCGGGCCGCGAATCGACCGCCGTCGGGTTCCGGACGGAACGGATGCCCGAGCGCGATCGCTCCGATCATCTGCATGCGGTCCGGGATTCCGAGCGCCACACGAACCTCGTCCTCACGCTGGAACACCCCGAAGAACAGCGCACCGAGCCCGGCGTCCTCGGCGGCGTGGAGCAGCGTCATCGCGGCCATCGACGCATCGATGGTCCAGTACGGGGCGGGCCACGCATCGGCCGAGGCTCCGAGCCCGGTGGCGGCCTTGTCGGGCTCGGCATACCGCTCGACGTACGCGTCGGGGTCGGCGAGGACCAGCAACAACAGGGGTGCGTCGAGCAGCCGGGTCCAGCGGAAACCGGCCCGGCGAGCGGCCGGCAGCGTGAGGTCCCAGTAGCGGGCGGTGTCGGCCCCTTCCAGCGCGATCAGGTGCCAACCCTGGGTCTTGCCGGCGCTCGGTGACCGTGCGGCCAGATCGACCAACGAATCGAGCACGGCCCGATCGACCGGTTCGGTCGAGAACGACCTGGTCATCCGCCGGTTGCGGACGACGTCGACGAACTCACCCATCACTGCCTGCTCGACGCGAACTTCGGTGGATTCTGGCCACGACATCTCTCCTCGACGCGCTCGTCGGTCCGGGGACGCCGATCCGAGTGGATCGACTCGTGGTGCGCTCCCGGTGGGTCAGGCCCGAATCAGGATCGCTTGCCCAGCTTGACGAGATCCTCGGCCATGGTCCATCCGTAGACGACCATCGCCCCACCCTTGTCGGCCGGAACGTCGCGCATCATCGCGACCAGGTCGGCGTCGACCTTCGCCGGATCGAGTGCTTCGAAGTCGAGATAGCCGTCCTGGGCCCCCGTGCTCGCCGTGAAGGTCTTGGCGTCGTACTTCTTGTCGATCGAGAATCGCTTCGCGAGGCGCCGGCCCCAGGCCCTTTCTTCGCCGACGGCGTCCTCGTCGGGCGACGGTGTGAGCCCGTCGAGGTCCTTGAAGGCGATCCGAGCATCGGCATTGACGAAGCGCGAGCCGACCACGACATCTTCGTCGGGAAACGCCATGAGCGCCCGGTGATACGCCTCGCCCATCAGGCCGCGGAGCACCTGGTCACGCTTCGACGTGCGCTTGACCGACATCAACCCGATCAGCACGCACGGCGTGCCGCCGATCCGCTCGAGGGTCGAGAACGTGAAACCCTGCAGCGCGTTGCCGAAACGGGCCGTGGTGATCAGCACCCAGTCCTCCTGCGCCTTCAGCAGCTGATCGACGCCGAACGCCTCGTCCATGCCCGCCAGTTCTTCGAGATTTTCCTCCGTGAGCGCGGAGGCATCATTGGTCACAACATCCAGGGCCATTGGCGCAATTCTACAGCACTGCGCCGAAATGCCAGAAACCCCGTGCAGACGGGACAGGAGCGGTCAGAGGAGGACGGCGTCGTGGCCGAACGCCATGCGCAATTCGCCGACGACGCGATCGATGTCGACACGGAACTCGTCGGACAGCTTGAGCACCTTCTGCTGGCCGATGTCGATCAGAACGACCGACTCACCCGGGTGCTCCTTGAGGATCCGCTTCAACCGTTGGATCTTCAACTCGTCCAACGACGACGCGTGCAGACGCAGGCGCAGCGGGGTCGCCGGACCATCGCCGAGTCCTTGCAGCACGGTGATGGTCTGGCCGATGATCCCGAAGCGTGACTCGTCGCGCCGGTCGAGTCGGCCCTTGACCGACACGATCAGGTCGTCCTCCAACTTGTGGCCCTGCTCGGCGAGCGTGCGGGGGAAGATCGTGACCTCGATCGACGCGTCGAGATCCTCCAGCACGAACACGGCCATCTGGTCGCCCTTCTTCGTGAACTTGCGGGCGAGGTTGGTGATCACGCCTCCCACGACGACCGGCGTGCCGTCCTCCATGTTCGGGAGGTCGATCAGGTTGTGTTCCACCTTGCGCTTCAACGCACTTTCGACTCCGAACAGCGGGTGGTCCGACACGTAGAGCCCGAGCATCTCCTTCTCGAAGCGCAACTTGTCGGACTTGTCGAACTCCATGTCCGTGGGGATCGGCGTCCGCTCGCTGAACGAGCCGCCAGCAGCACCGCCGTCGTCGTCGGATCCTCCATCGGAGTAGTCACCGAAGAGTGACATGACGCCCTTGGCCTCCTCGCGGCGGCGTTTCACCGTGGTGTCGATGATGTGCTCGAACACGGTGAGCAGCGCTCGGCGGTCATGGCCGAGGGAGTCGAACCCGCCGCCCTTGATCAAGGACTCGATCGTGCGCTTGTTCAGCACCCCTTCGGGCACTCGCTCGACGAAGTCGTGGAAGCTGTCGAACCGGCCGTTCTCGGTGCGTTCCGCGATCAGCAGTTCCACCAGCGCTTCGCCGACGTTGCGCACCGCTGACAGCCCGAACGTGATTGCTCCCGGGCTCCCGACAGCGAGCGTGACGCCGTCGGGCAGTTGCTCGGGCGAGAGCGCTCCGAAGTTGATCAGCGAGCGGTTCACGTCGGGGGGCAGCACCTTGATCCCCATCGACCGGCAGTCGGCGAGGTAGGTGGCGGCCTTGTCCAGGTTGTTCTTGACGCTGGTCAGCAGCGATGCGATGTACTCGACCGGGTAGTGCGCCTTCATGTACGCCGTCTGGTACGTGATCAGCCCGTAGCCGAAGGTGTGGCTCTTGTTGAAGGCGTAGTCGGCGAACTTCTCGATGATGTCGAACAGCATCGGGCCCATCTCGGTGCCGTAGCCCGCAGCGACCACGCCGTCCTCGAACGCCTGGCGGGCCTGAGCCATGACCTCACGCGATTTCTTGCCCATCGCCTTGCGCAGGTTGTCGGCCTCCGCCAGCGAGTACCCGGCGAACTTCTGCGCCACGCGCATCACGCTCTCCTGGTAGATCATCAGGCCGTACGTGTCGCCGAGCACTTCCTTCGCATCCTCGTGGAAGTAGCTGACCTCCTGGCGACCGTTCATGCGGTCGGCGAAGTCGTAGTGCATGTTCACCGACATCGGCCCCGGCCGGTACAGCGCGAGCACCGCGGCGATGTGCGGGACCGTCGTGGGCTCCATCGCCTTGAGCAACTGGCGCATCGGCGGCGATTCGAGCTGGAAGATGCCGATCGTGTCGCCTCGTGACAGCAACTCGTAGGTGGCCTTGTCGTCGAGTGCGGTCTTCTCGATGTCGAAGTGAGGGTCGTGCCGCTCGCGGATCATCGCTTCGGCGTCGGAGATGACGTCGAGGTTGCGCAGACCAAGGAAGTCCATCTTCAACAGGCCGAGCGACTCCACTCCGTGCATCTCGAACTGGGTGACGACCGGAGCGTCCTCTGCGTTCTTGCCGGCTTCGGGTTTGCGCTGGATCGGTACGTAGTCGGTGACCGGGTCCTTGGTGATCACCACGGCAGCGGCGTGGATGCCGTCCGAACGCTTCAGCCCTTCCAGGCCCTTCGCGACGTCGATCACCTGCTTGATCTCGGGGTCGGTCTCGTACATGGCCCGAAGGTCGGCGGCGGCCTTGTATCCGTCGTGGTACTTGGGGACGTCCTCGAAGCAGTACTTCAGCGGCGTGTCGCGGCCCATCACCAGCGGAGGCATCGCCTTGGCGATCTTGTCGCCGACGCTGTAGGGAAACCCGAGCACCCGCGCTGCGTCGCGTGCTGCGTTGCGCGCCTTGATCGACCCGAACGTGACGATCTGGGCGACGTGGTCGCGCCCGTAGCGTTCGGCGGCGTAGCGGATCATCTCGTCGCGGTAGCGCGTCTCGAAGTCCATGTCGATGTCGGGCATCGAGATGCGGCTCGGGTTGAGGAACCGCTCGAACAGCAGGTCGTACTCGATCGGGTCGAGGTCGGTGATCCACAGGCAGTACGCCACCGCACAACCGGCCGCCGAACCGCGGCCCGGGCCGACACGGATGTTGCTGTCGCGAGCATGCTTGATGAGGTCCCACGTGATGAGGAAGTACGACGCGAAGCCCATGTCGCAGATGACCGACAGCTCGTAGGCCAATCGCTCGACCGCAGCGGCCGGAACCTCCTTGCCCCACCGCTTCTCGGCTCCCTCCTGAGTGAGATGACGCAGGTAGGCCTCGTCGTCGGCGAATCCAGGCGGAAGCGGGAAGTTCGGGAGCAGGGGCTTGCCGAACTCGATCTCCACGTTCGATCGCTCGGCGATCCACAGCGAGTTGTCGCACGCGGACGGGATCTCACGGAACAGGTACCGCATCTCGGCCGCGGTCTTCAGGTAGTGGTCCGAACCGGCGAACTTGAAGCGCTTCGGGTCCGACATGAGCGACCCGGTCTGCACGCACAGCAGCGCGTCGTGAGCATCGTGGTCGTGCTGGTGGGTGTAGTGGCTGTCGTTCGTGGCGAGCAGCGGGGCCTTGATCTTCTTCGCGATCTCCAACAGCTTCGGGTTGGTCTCGGCCTGGGCCGGGATGCCGTGGTCCTGGATCTCGATGAAGAAGTTGTCGCGCCCGAAGATGTCCTGCAGGCGGCCCGCCTTCTCCAGAGCGCCCGCTTCGTCACCGTTGAGCAGCGACTGCAGCACGTGCCCCCCGAGGCAGCCGCTGGTG
>JBBSOH010000025.1:0-23702 GCA_038259945.1 Acidimicrobiales bacterium | reverse complement strand
TTGCCGCGCGACTGGATGTTCGCTCGGCGCTCGGCGACCTTGTCGGGGCTGAAGTTCGAGCGTCGCCACGCCCGACCGTCTCGCGACTCGGTCTCCCATGCGTCGTCGTCGGTGGCGATCGACGCGTAGGTCTCGCGGATCTGGCGGACGCCGTCCTGCTCGTTGCCGACGATGTCGGCGGCGAGTTGTCGGGTGAACGACATCAGTTCGCCGTGAGCGACCACGTGGTTCACGAGGCCGCACCGAAGGGCTTCGTCCGCCAGCATGAAATTGCCGGTGAAGCTCATCTCGCGGGCACGTCGCACGCCGATCGCCTGTGGCAGCAGCACGGTCAGGCCCCACCCGGGCATCACACCCACGCGGGCGTGGGTGTCTCCGAACTTGGCGTGTTCGCTGGCCACCAGGAAGTCGCAGTTCAATGCGAGTTCGAACCCGCCGGTCACCGCAACACCGTTGATCGCGCCGATCAACGGCTTGGTCAGTCTGGGGAACGGCCCGCGCACGCCGTGGGCGTTCACACTGCCGTCGGCACCGCTGCCGACGAGGTTGCCGCCCGTCGAGCCCAGTTCCTTCAGATCGAGGCCCGCGGTGAAGGCCGGGTCGGTGCCGGTGAGGATCAGCACGTCGACGTCGTCGGCGCGTTCGGCCCGCATCATCGCTTCGGGGATCTTCGCGAGGACCTCGCTCGACAGTGCGTTGCGGGCGTCGGGGCGATTGATGGTGATCGTCGCGATCCTGTCGGTGACGTCGAGCAGGACGACATCGTCGCCGCTGAGCGATGCCGTCGATGGATCCGATGGGGAGGAGGTCATGGCGCCCATCCTCGCGCCCGGCACCCCGACGCTCCCATCCTTCCCGGGACCGAACCTCTGTTGTTCCTTCCGGGAGCGATCAACAGAGGATTGGTCAGTCGTCGGCCGGGAGGAAGGCGAGGTTCAGGTCGCCGAGCTTGACCAGGCTGGCGGCGATCCATCCGCCGAGCGCGCCGAAGTGTTCGTCGAGGAGGGACGACCGGCCGTCGGCCACGGTCTCCTCGGCCAACTCGTACAGGCCCTCGTACGTGACCTCGACGGCGAACTCGGGGGTGAGGTCGAGCGGGTCGTCGGGGTCGGGATGCGAGGTCTCGCTCGTGAGCCCGGAGCGTTCGAGGCGGTCGGTGCCGATGTCGGGGGAGTGCGCCGGGAGTGTGTGGTGGACGCGTTCGGGCTCCACCGGACCGGACAACTGCTGGACGCGTAGGACGATCTCGATCTCGATCGCCGGCTGTTCGCCAAGTTCGTCCTCGACGTACCAGCGCCGATATGCGGCCTGACTCCATGCCGGCCAGACGAAGGTGATGTGCGCGACGATGCGAGGCGGCTCACCTTCACCGGGCAGCCCGTAGCTGGTCTCCCACGTGAGGTCGCCCGACAGGACGTCGGACTGGAAGTGTTCCTCGAACGGCTGGCGCTCGAGGAACGCCGACTCGAATGCGTCGCGGAGTGCACCGATCGCATCGGTGAAGACGTGGTCGAGCATGCAGCGCGAATCTAGCCACACCAGCTCACGTCGGTGCCCGGCACTCCGGCGGAGCTGTCGCGCCGGTTCGGTTCTGCGCAAGCGGAACCGTGCGGATCCACCACGATCGCTCGCGCAGAATCTCGGGATCGGTTCTGCGCGAGCGGAACCGGGCGAACCCACCACGATCGCTCGCGCAGATTCTCCGGCTCGGGGTGGCATGATCGCACGATGGCTCTGGTACTGACCGACATCCGCGACGGCGTGGCGACACTCACGTTGAACAACCCCGACGAGCGCAACACGCTCACCGCTCCGATGGTCGCCGAGATCATCGCGGCGATGGACGAGTTCGAAGCCGACGAGAGCGTTGGCGCCCTCGTCGTCACCGGCGCTGCACCCGCATTCTGTGCAGGAGCCAACCTCGGGAACTTGTCCGAGGCCACCGGTGAGAGCCTCGGCAACATCTACGAAGGCTTCCTGCGAATTGCGCGAAGCCCACTCCCGACGCTCGCTGCGATCAACGGCGCCGCGGTCGGCGCCGGCGCGAACCTGGCGCTCGGCTGCGACGTGCGGATCATCGCCGACGAGGCGCGGATCGACACCCGGTTCCTCGACCTCGGGATCCATCCGGGCGGTGGCCACACGTGGATGCTGCGACGCATCGCCGGTCCGCAGGCGGCGATGGCGGCTGTGGTCTTCGGTCAGATCCTGGATGGCAAGGAGTGCGAGCGGGTCGGCATCGCGTTCCGTTCGGTGCCGCGCGACCAACTCGCCGACGTGGCCCAGGAGTTCGCGGCGCGTGCTGCCTCGGCGCCGCGAGCCCTGGCGATGGCGACCAAGGCGACGATCCAGGCGATGGCCGACATCGACAACCATCTCGACGCCGTCGCCCGCGAGCTGGAGCCGCAACTCTGGTCGACCCAGCAGCCGTGGTTCGCCGAACGGATGGCGGCGTTGAAGGCCAAGATCGCCTCCAAGAAGTCCTGACCCGTCGTCCGAGCACCTGGTTACATCCATCCCGGATGGATGTAACCAGGTGACATGTCACCGGGCCGATCAGCGGCTGCGGAGTTCGCGTTCGAGGCTGGTGATGTCGGCTGCGATGCGTCGTCGGTCGTCGCCCGTCGGCGTGTGATCGGGGTCGAACGCGACCCGGTCCAGGGTGTCGGCCACCTCGTGCGGGCCGAACGTGTCCGGTCCGAGCAGCGCCATCAGACGAGTGGCGGCGGCGGGCGCCGTGACGGCCCCGGGTGCGAGTTGCATGAAGCGGTCGTGGAGGAGACCCCACGCGCCTCGCCGGCGTCGGCGCCGGAGTTCACTCACCCCGCGGATCGCTCCGGCCGCTGCGCCGAGGAGCATGATCACGCCGCCGACCTCGACGGGGTGGGACAACGCACCGTCGAGGATTGCGCCCGCAGCGTCGGCCCCGACCGTGGAACGATCGGCGTCGCCGGCGAGAGGGACCTCGGTGGTCGGGTCGAACGCCTCCCACCCGGTCTCGGGGAACCACACCTCGACCCAGGCATGGGCGTCGCTGGCCCTCACCTCGAACACGCCCGAGATCCGGTCGCGGGTGCCGGGTACGTAGCCGGTGGCGAGACGGGCGGGGACGCCCTGGGAACGCAGCATCACCACGAGCGACGATGCGATCTGTTCGCAGAATCCGCGTTGTGACCCGAACAGGAAGTCGTCGACGGCGTCGCCATCGGGAACCGGTGCGTTCAGGTCGTACAGGGTGTTGAGGCCCATCCAGGCCTGGTAGGCGAGGATCGTGTCGTAGGTGGAACCGGGCACGCGCAGGTCGGCCGCCAGAGCCAGAGTGGCCTGCGAGGTCGAGTCGGGGATGGCGAGGAAGCGATCGAGTTCGCGTGCGATGGTGGGTTCGGACTCGAATCGCTCGAAAAAGTCGGCGAGGTCACCCTGTGCCCGCAACGCGTCGTCGGTCACGTCGACGCGCTGGGACACGACGGAGTACACCGTGCCGTCGGTCAGTGTGCGGTCGGCGCGCAGCGCACCGTCGGAGCGGGTCACGACGCTGCCGTCGAAGATCACCGTCTCGGGGCGACCAGCGCCGAAGATCACGTTCGGCAGGTCGGCTTCGACGATGTAGGTCTGGACGAACTCCTCGGTCGGAGTGCCGGTCGCAGGCAGGTCACCGATCGTGGGCCTCACATCGATCTGTGGGCCCTGCACCGTGCGGCCCCTCTCGGGTGTGACGCGCCAGGTTCGACCGTCGAACTCGGTGAAGATCTGGCCGCGCCAGAAGGCAGGCTCGGGTGCACGCACACGCATCACGACCTCGTCGCCCAGGTCGCCGCGCACGGCGGTGTCGAGCGTGTCGGAGAACCCGGGGTATCCGCCGGCCTGGCCGAGTGCACCGCGTGCCGGCGCCTGCCCGGGCGGTGGCGGGGGAGTCGGCGACGTGCTGCCGTCGGGGCCGAGGAGGGCTCCCGAGGAGTCGACGGTGGCATCGGGTGGCGAGAGTGACGGGAGGCCGAGGCTGGCAGGCCCGTCGGGGATCGGAACGAACGCAGCGAGTCCGATCGTGGCGGCCAGCCCGACGACGGACCAGGTGGCGATCGGCGCGACGCGAACACGGGTCGTACGGGAGCCCGGTTCGCCGACGGTCATCGCGGCGATCGCAACGATTCCCCATGCGAGGAGCCAGGAGCCGACGTTGCCGTCGATCCTCAACCCCGCCGCGTAGGCCACGACGACGAACGTGATCGCGACGTGGACCCTGTTGGTGCGCCGGTCGACGATCTCGGCGCCGTGCAGTGCGACGAGCAGAAGCAGCAGGTCGGGGAGCGGGCCGCGCAGCGCTTCGAGGAGCCCACCGATCCCGGCGGATTCGACGGCGATCTGTGCCAGCGCACCGAGGGCGACGATCGCGATGAGTGCACGGATCCAGACCGTGCGTCGTCCGGCCGACGCCCAGAACGAGAGGCCGGTGGCAACCGCAATGCCGAGTGTGACGGCGCCGCGTGAGGCGAGTGAAGCGTCGAGTGCACCGCTCAACATGTTCAGTGCGATGACGGCCGCGAGTGCCGTGATCAGGCGTTGGCGAGGAGCGAGCGGGACCGACGATTCGCGACGAGCCGGCCGTGTCACCTGACGCTTCCACACGGCGAGTCGGTTGGGCGGCGAAGGCGTCGGAGTGGCCTGTCGGTGGGCGGCGACCGCCGACCAGACGAGCACGTCGTCTCGGTGGCGGATCGACTCGGTCCGTCCCGACTCCTCGTCGATCTCGACGTCGACGGTGTGGCCGTGCCTCAGCCCGTCCTCCATCGTCCGCCGCAACCGACCGGCTTCAGCCGAGAGGGGCAGCACCCAGCGTGTCTCGGTCGACGCCGATCGATCGAACGCGATCACCTCCCCCGAACGCAGCGTCGATGGCCAGTGGATCGACTGTTGACCTTCGCCGGAGCGCCACTGTCGGGTGCCGTCGAGGTCGCCGATTCGGGGCCCGTCACCGCCGGTCGACTCGCCGGGGTCGGTGGTCGAGCGACGGTCGACGGGGAGCTGTGTGCCGTCGGCGCGGGGAGCAACGTGCAGGGGATCGATGGCGAGGCGACTCCGACGACGCCACCACACCATTCCGGCAGCGCCGGCGCTGCGGACCGTGAGGTCGAGGTGCTCCACGATTCCGGCGCGGGGGGCCGCGACGACGACGAGTGTCGACCCGGACGGATCGAGCGGGCACGTGACACCGAGGATCTCGACCTGGACCGCAACGGAGCTTCGTCGGGGATCGGCATGGCTCACGCTCAGAGTGATGTCGTCGCCGACGGTCGCCGTTCGAGCGACCGACACGGCATCGACCGACAGCGCACGCAACCGCCACCACCCGGCGACGACCGAACCGAGGAGAGCGACGGCACCGGCGACGAGCAGGAGGACGACGGCGGCCGCACCGGTCAACCGTGCGATGGCGAGGCCGACCCCCCATGCGCCGACGAAGGCAAGCGAGCCGGGTGAGAGTGCATCGGGTCGGCAGCGACCTCGGTCGCGACGCTCATCATCGTCGCTCGTCGCCACCGTTTCGACGGGTTCGACGGGCGGGTGCTCGATGCGGACGCCTCGGTCAGACGGATCCGCATCCGGCGGTGCGTCACCGTTGGTGTCGAGCAGCGTCACCACCCGGTTCCGTTCATCACTGGGCGGGTCACGATCTCTGGGCGGGTCACGGTTGGGCAACTCGCCTCGGGTCGGCTCGACCGGGAGTGACGCTCCACGAGGTGACGCGTCATGTGGGAGCGGGTCACGGGATCAGACGACTCGGTGGAACAGGTCGTTGGGCTCATGGGATCAGGCGCTCGGTGCGGGGACCCTGGCGACGCACTCGGTGACGAGGTCACGGCCGGCGGTGGTGGATCCGTTGCTGTCGGCGACCATGACGCGGTGACCGAGCGACGTGGCGGCGAGTGTCGCCACGTCGTCGGCCACGACGTAGCTGCGGTCGTGGAGCGCGGCGCGCGCCCGAGCGAGCGAGATCAGGGACACGCCGGCGCGGGTGGACGCACCGAGGCGGGCAGCCGGGTGGGTACGGGTGGCGGTGAGGAGGTCGACGACGTACCGGCCGACGGCATCGGACACCTGGACTCGATCGACTGCGTGCTGGATCGACTGGATCCGAGCTGCGGTCGTGATCGCCTCGATGGCACCGAGCATGCTCCGGCCGCGCCGACCGGTGAGCACGTCGAGCTCGAACTCCGGGGCAGCGCGCCCGGGGCTGACCACTGCGGCGAAGCGGTCGAGTGACCCTTCGCCGAGGCCGTACGTGCCGGCGATCTCGATGGGGTTCTGCGTGGCCACGAGCATGAACGGGCCGGGGAGTTGGTGTGCGTCGCCGTCGACGGTGACGGTCGCTTCTTCGGCAGCTTCCAGCAGTGCGGACTGCGTGCGTGGAGTCGCACGGTTCAACTCGTCGAAGACGACGACGTTGGCGAAGATCGGGCCGGGACGAAAGCGCAGTTCGGTGCCGCCGCCCGGATCGGCGACCGGCATCATCGAGCCGGTCACGTCGCCGGGGAGCAGGTCGGGTGTGCCTTGGATCCGGGAGAACGATCCGCCGACTGCCCGGGCGATCACCTGCGCGAGCAGGGTCTTGCCGACGCCGGGAATGTCCTCGATGAGCAGGTGCCCGCGTGCGAAGAGGGTGGCGACGGCGATCTCGGCCACATCGTGGTGGCCGGCGACGACCGCGTCGATCGCACCGACCAACTCCTGGCCGATCGACCGAACGTCGATGCTCGCATGGGTGTCGACGTGCGGTTGTGACGTGTCGCTCGTCGACGGATCGACGGCGGGGGCATGCGGGGGCGGAGGCAATTGCACGTCCATTCATCGGCTCGTGCGGACCGGTTCTTGACGCCTCCGTCGGGCGTTTCGTCGGCGTTCACCGACGTCCGGTCGGTGAGCGACCAGAGCTGGTTGCACTGCGTTGGATCGCGCAGAGTGAAGCGGTCGACGCACATGGTGACGTGACGTCGGTCACGAAAGAGCGCGCAGGATCGTTACAGAAGGCAAACACACGGGAAACAGCGGATGTCCTACAGTCGCGCTCACAGGAACCGAATCCACCGCGGCGTCATCAACCTGTGCCGCTAAGTAGGAGGTCACCAATGAGCCAGCGCAACCGTGATACGGATATTGTGCAGATGCTGCCACGGCAGGAGAGGCGGGCGCACGCACACAGCGAGCGCCACCGAATCCACGTCGAGTTGCAGAACGTCGCACAGACCGTCTCGTCGGGGATCGAACCCGAGGACGTGCACGAGCCCGGAAGCGCTTGGAAGCCTGCGCATCACCACGATGCAGAGGTCGCCAAGAGCAAACTCGCCAAGCGCGGTCGCACGAAGCGCCATTGGAAGACCAAGATGTGGAAGCGCCGCACGCAACTGCGGATGGAGAAGATCGAAGCGCTGCAGATGACCCGGGAGACCCCGGGGCTCGCCGGTTACTGAGCTGTCATCCAACTCGATCTGAGGATCACGACGCCGTCGTCGATCGGGCCACCGCCCGATCGGCGGCGGCGTCTCTGTGTGCCGGACCCCGCACTCATCTCCAACCATCCGGTGTGCTGACACCGTTTGGTTTCCGGTGGCGTCAGGCGGTGCGGGTGATCCAGGTGCGCACGATCTCGGAGCGGCGCGCGTTCCACTCCTCGCTCGTCATCGCATAGCGGACGTGGTCCTCCCACGTACCGTTGATCTCGAGATAGCGCTGCGCCACGCCTTCCTCCCGGATCGCGAGCTTCTCCATGATGCGCCGGCTGCGATGGTTGCGCGGCACGATGCAGATCTCCACGCGATGCAGGCCCAGTTGCTCGAACGCGAACTGCATCACGAGCGCCACTCCTTCGACGGTGTACCCGTTGCCGGCATGGTCCTGATCGACCCAGTATCCGACGGTGCAGGACTGCATCGCCCCGCGGATCACGTTGTTCAGGTTGACCTCGCCGGCTACGCGTCCGTCGACGAACAGGCCGAACTGGAACGCGGTTCCGGCCGCTCGGTCGCGATCGCGCTGGAGGCAGCGTGATGCGAACGCCGACTTGTCGGTGGTGGGGTCGGGTTGGTGCGTGAATCGACTCGGTTCCCACACGGTCAGCCACTCGCCGTTGCGTTTCCGCACCTCGCTCCACTCTCGGAAGTCGTTGACGGCGAGCGGGCGCATCGTGACCCGCTTTCCGAAGAGGTAGACCGGCGCCGGTGGTCGCGACGGATGCCGGAGCGCCACGTCAGTCGTCCACTCGCTCGGCCGGCGGAGTCGCACCCGATCGGTCGGTCGCGATGGCGTCAGGTTCGGTGGTGATCGTGACCTCGGTCAGTTCGAGGCGCCGCATCAGGGCGAGGACGACGCAACACGTGGCGACGATCGATTCGACCCGCTCGGGGTCCAGACCCGGGTTGTGCCGCCGCGCTGCGATCGGCTCGGCCACCAAGGTGCGGAAGACCTCGTCGGCGTCGGCCCGGCTGAGCGTGTAGTCGTCGGGGATGTCTTCGGTGCCCAACTCGACGCGTGCCAGTGCCGCGGCGTGGTCGCCGACCAGGACCACTTGGGGGGCGGCGTTGACCATCGGCGATGAACGCACGACGTCGTCGAGGTGGTCCGACACGATGCCGAGCGCGTTGGTGAGCTGTTCCGGAGCCGGGCGATCAGCCCGTTCGAGTTCGCGTTCGACGAGTGTGAGCGGCCCGACCGGCAGCGACCAGGTGCCGCCGCCGACGAGTTGGAGATCGATCGTGCGGTCGGCGATCGCGACCACGAGTGCTCCCGGCGTCACGACGGGACCTGACCGGGTGTGCTCGCATCGTGGCCGTCGCCGCCGGTGGGGGAGACCGCTTCAGCGGTTGGAACGTCAGGGGTCGTGTCGTCTGGCATGTCGGGGCGGCCGAGAGTGCCGGGCGGGACGCGACGCAGGGTCCATCGGCCGATCTCGTCGTCGCCGGTCGCGAGGTGGTGGGCCACGTGCGCGTGGAGGCACTTCACGCCGATGCGGGTCCCGCCCACTCCACCCGACGGACGGGGGCCGACGTGGTCGAGAGCGATCGCGCTGTCGCGTTCGGCCTCGTAGCGTCGGTGGATGCCGGCAATGACGTCGTTGCCGAGTTCGGCCTCGACGATGTCGACCGAGCCCTCGGACTCGATCCGGCTGACCGCCTTCACCAGTTCCTCACCCACGAGGTAGTAGCGAGTCGGCATCGGCGTGCCGTCACCGAGGAAGGGGGCGTTGCGGAGAACGACCGGATCACCGGTGCGGTCGCGCACGACGACGGTGTAGGCGCCGCGCGGCTCACGACCGAGCAGCTCGGCGACCCGTTCACGATCGCTGTCGCCGGGCTCGCCCATCAGCTCCGACGACGGAGGAAGAACAGGATGATGATGAGCGCGGCGAGCGCAGGGGCAGCCCGTTTGAGGATCGAACTGCCGCTCACGTCCATCAGGTCGATCGGGTCGGCGGCGGGGCCGTTGATCTTGCGCACCTTGTTCTCGGACGCGGATGCGGAGGTGTCGGTGTCCGTGGCACCCGAGTCGGTGGATTCGTCGGCGGGCGCTGCGGCTTCGGCCTCGGGTTCACCGACGCCGTCCTCGTCGATCATCGTGTTGAGGTTGTCGGCGAACTGGTCGATCAGCTTGGTGCTGACGTCGCCGAGGATGCCGCGTCCGAACTGAGCGACCTTGCCGGTGATGTGCAGATCGGTCGTGACGACGACCTTCGTGCTGGTCGGCGAGAGGCTCTCCGCATGGGCGGTGATGTCGGCGGACGCGTTGCCGCGTCCGCCCGTGTCACGACCCTTGCCCTTGAGCACGACGCGGTAGTTCGCGTCGTCGCGCTCGACGAAGTATGCGTCGCCCTTGAACTGAGTGGAGATCGCCCCGAGCTTGACCTTGACCACGCCGCGGTACACCTCGCCGCGCTCGGCGTCCTCGGCGATCTCCTGCAGTTCGGCGCCGGGAAGGCACGGCGCGATCTTCTCGACATCGGTGATGATCGGCCACGCCTCGTCGATCGGTCGATTGACGGTGAACTCGTTGTTCAGTTGCTCTGCCATTGGGTCAGATCCTTCACGGTGTCGATGTCCTTCGGTGAACCCGTGCACGGTACTTCAACCACCAGGTCGGGACGTAGCCGCATCAGTGTTCGCGCCCCCTCGTCGCCGGTGGTGGGGAGGAGATCCCACACGTCACGGTGCAGCGCGACAGGGTTCGCTCGGCGCCCGTCGTAGGTGGCCACCGCGATCCGGGCACCGGATCGAGCGACGTCGGCCACGGCGCGCCATGCGTCTGGCTCGATCCCGGGTTGATCGGCGAGCCCGATCACGACGACGTCGGCGCCGTCGCATGCTGCGGCTTTCAGCCCGGCGCGAACGGAGGTCATCTGGCCCGCCGCCCAGTCGTCATTGTGGATGCACGACACGTCGGTGCGGTCGGCGATGCCGAGGTCGCCCGCCGACAGCAGGCCGGTGACGACCGAGACCGGTCCGATCCGGGCCTCGAGAAGTGCCTCCAGCGAGTGGTCGAACACCGATCTGTGACGACCGCCCGCCGCTTCGGGCAACTCGGCTGTCAGCTTGTGACCAACGTCACAAAAGCGAGATCCGGCGCCGGCGGCGAGCAGGACGGCGTGGGTTCGACCACCTTCAGGCATCGCGTCGACCCTGCTCATGATCCACTTCGCGAGAATACCGGCCGGTGGGACGAAGACGTTCCATGACGAAACGACTTTCAAGATGTCGTTCAGATGACGAAATGCCATCGATGGCACTTGAGTATTGCGTTTGGGTGACGATACGTTACCCGTCCGTCACGATCAGTCGTGACGACGAGATCAGGTCGCACTCCTTGCGTCAACCGATCTCCTGCTGAACGGCTCCTCCTGACATGTCTCTCCTCACCGCTTCCCTGTCTGCTCGCGTGCGCCGCCGAGCGTTCGCCGGCGCCTTGGTCATGTCGTCGCTCGGCTGTCTCGCCGGAGTGAACGCTGTCGACGGTGGTTCGGTGTCAGCGGCGTCGAATGTGAACGAACACGCTCCTCAGATCACCGATGCAGCCAACCAGGCGGTCGCTGCGCTCGACGCCTATCGCGTCTCGGGCTCCGTCGAGGACGAACTGACCCTCGCCTGGTACCGGGCGGCCGCAGCGAGCTGGACGGCGAAGGAACTCGGCTACGACGAGATGGCCATGGTCGATGCGTGGAGCAGCGCGCCGCTCGACCACCAGCGCGCAGTGCTCGGCGCACTCACGCAGGTCGGCGTGCCCTACCGCACGAACACCAGCTCCGAGGGCGTCGGTTTCGACTGCTCCGGGCTCACCACCTACGCATGGCAGGGTGCCGGCGTGGAGCTGTATCGCCAGAGTGGCTCGCAGATCTCCGAGGCCCGGTCGCTGTCCAAGGACCAAGCTCAAGCGGGCGACCTCGCCTATTACCCGGGTCACGTGATGCTGTACCTCGGTGTCGACGACGCCATCGTCCACTCGGTGCAGACCGGTCGGACCGTCGAGGTCGACACGATCCGTCGCGGCAGCGTCCGCTTCGGCGACCCCACCCGGTCCGACTGAACTCCGCAACGCCCGCTCAGCGAGCGGCGAACTCGCGTCGCCAATCGGGCGGAGCTCGGGAGCCTTCGTGGACCCAGTGTTCCGTCCCGTCCACGATCATCTGGCCGGCGACGGTGTAGAAGCCGGCGCACCAGAAGACGTCGGCGCCGTGGTCCACACGCACCTGGGCAGCGACGCGATCGCCCTGGGACATGCACTCGAGCACCGTGATGGTCCAACCGTCGGGGTACGCCCGGTTCATCGCCAGGAAGGCGTCGCCGTCGAACCGCTCGCCGGTCTCGGTGTAGACGATGCTGACCGACGGTGACAGCAATCGGCCTGCTCCGGTCCAGTCCCGCGCCTGCATCGACTCGAAGAATGCTCGCACCGTGTCGTGAGTCAGGTCCACGGGCGAAAGTTATCGAATTCGTCCAGATGGACGCGACGCAATCGAGGCCCGGGACTCGGCGGCGATGGCGGCCCTGAGTGCGTGCGAACACGCTGACACATGTGCGGCGGCCTCAGCGGCCCCGATCGCGCTCCGAGTCCGGTGAACGCCGCGCGAACGCGTCGGCCGCCTTCAGAGCCAGCCACTCTTCTTGAACACGCGGTACATCACCCCGACGATGGCGGCCATTGCCGCGAGCACGATCGGGTACCCGAGATCCCAGCGGAGTTCTGGCATCGTGTCGAAGTTCATGCCGTAGATGCCGGCGATCATCGTGGGGACGACGGCCATCGCAACCCAGGCGCTGATCTTGCGCATGTCGTCGTTCTGGCGCACCGAGATCTGAGTCAGGCTCGCCGTCAGTGCAGCATCGAGGAGACCCGACAGCGAGTGGGCACGCGTGACGGCTCGATCGAGCTGATCGGCGGATTCGTTGAGATCGGCGGTCACCTCGACCGGCAGGGTGCGTCCGAGCACGCGGATCAGACGGTTCAACGGGTCCTGAAGTGCATCGATGGCCACCAGCAGTTGGCGGACCTCGCGCTTGAGCCGGTACAGCCGCTCGACGGGTTGACGGCCGGACTCGGTGAAGACGTCGTTCTCGACCTGGATGACGTCGTTCTCGAAGCCGTCCAGTGCCGGCCCGTAGTCGTCGATCACGCGCTCGACGACGGCGGCGAGCACGGCCATCGGCCCATTCCGGAGATGTTCCACGTCACGCTCGAGTCCCTTGCGGACCTCGGCCAACTGGCTGGCCCGCCCGTGGCGGATCGACACGATCGCACGGGGCCCGACGAGCAACGTCATCTCGCCGAGCGACACCGTTTCGTTCTCGTCGTCGTAGCGAGCGGTCCGGAGCACCAACTGCACCATGGGTCCGTCGAGGGTCAGCACCGGCCGTGCGTGAGGGGCGAGGACCTCGGCCGGTGACACCTCGTCGAGCCGGAGCGCGTTGCAGATCGCGCCGAGTTCGTGTTCGTCCGGTACCCGCAGTCCGAGCCACAGGAATCCGACCTCGTCCGGCGATGCGACGGCCGACCCGTCGGTGGCCGACGACGCGGTGCATGGCGACCACCGGCTCAACATCGACGGATCGGGGTCGACGTCGACTCGTTCGCCGTTGACGTACGCCGCGCAGTCGATGATCACGACGACAGTCTCGCGTGACGAGCACGTCGCACGACGGAACCCGTCATCGATCGATCACCTCGCCACTCCCGACGTGAGCGACCAGCGACGGCGCTGACTGCGGTTCTCCCTTCGGTGATCACCCGAGCGCGGACGAACCGGAGAGCGGACCGAACGAGGTCCCGTCTGCCAGGTCGACGACGACCGACGTCACACCGTCGGAGGAGTTGAATGCAACGAGGCCTTCCGTGACGGTCTCGTCATCGAGGACGATCCCTTCGATCGAGAAGGTGGTGCCGTTCCCATCCGATCCGAGGTCGGGGACGACCGACCTGGCCATCGCCCGGCGGGCCGGTTCGTTCAGATCGACGACCACCAGATCGGGACCCTGCCGCCATGCGACGTATCGACCCTGCCGATCGATGGTGTACGCCCGGGGACAGTTCGTGCAGTCGACCAGTCCGGTCGACAGTCCGAGATCGGTCGACGTCGGCGGGAGCGCGTCGACCCCGGTGCCGCTGAGGCCGCCGTAGAAGTCGGTCCCGTCGACGCCGATGCTCTCGCCCACCACGAGACCGGAGTCGGGGAGCGCGAGGGCGACCCAGTCGGTCCGCGCCCCGTTGAGGGTGACCAGGCGCTCCGATCGACCGGTGTCGGGTTCGAACGTCTGGAGCACCGAATCGCACTCGTCGTCGGCGGGACCGCAGACCGCCGGGCCGTATTCGTAGAGCAAGGTCACGATTCCGTTCACGGTGGCGACGTCGTGGAGGGTCAGCGGGCCTCCCATCGGATTCGGGACGTCGATCACGACGACGTCGGCCGTGACGGGATCCCACGACACGATTCGATCCGATCCGGAGTCACCCGAGGGTCCGGGGACGAGTGCGAAGACGCGACCGTCGCACGCCGCCACCTTTGCTGTGGTCGGTCCCGAGACTCCGATCAGCATCGAATCGACGGAACGAGCCGTCACGCTGGCTGTGGCCACACCGGACGGTCGGCGCACACGGATCGAAGGTCTCGTGGTCTGTGGCGTCTGACCTCGGCGACGAGGTCTCCATCGACCGGGGCGGACACGAGGACACGAAGTCGTGCCATCCGAAACCATTCGGTGTCTGCTTGGGTTCAGAGGGTGGGTGCAACATCTGATCTGGAGGTGTTGTGATGGTGTTGGTTCCGAGGAGTCGTCGTGGTGTGCCGATTTCGTTGTCGGTGAAGCGTCGGGCGAAGACTGCGGTGCGGCTGGGTGAGTCTCGTGTGGTGGTGGCTGAGAGGTTCTCGATCAGCACCAGTTCTTTGGCGACGATCATGAATGATGCATTGGTGTGTGTGATCGAGCCTGTGCGTCGTTTGTCGGAGTTGTCGGGCGATGATCGTGAGACCATCTCGTTGTCGATTCGTGATGGGATGACCAACGCGCAGATTGCTCGTGTGGTCGGGTGTCACCGCTCCACGATTGGCCGCGAGATCGACCGCAACGGTGGCCGAGCCTCGTATCGGGCAATGACGGCGGAGCGTGCAACGTGTCGGCGTGCAGAACGCCCGAAGCCAACGAAACTGGAGAACCATCCGGCTCTGGCAGCAGCGGTCAAGGCGCGGCTGGTGGAGAACTGGTCGCCGGCCCAGATCAGTGCCAAGCTGCGCCTCGAGTTCCCCGACGACGAGACGATGCGCGTGTCTGCTGAAACGATCTATCTGTCGATCTACGTGCATGCCCGTGGCGCCCTCAAAGCCGAGCTGGCCAAGCACTTGCGGACCCAACGCCAGGCCCGCAAACAGCACCGGTCCACCACGAGCGCAGGTGGTGGTGATGGACCGATCCGGGACCGTGTGATGATCGTGGATCGCCCCGAAGAAATCGAGGACCGACTCGTTCCGGGTCACTGGGAAGGCGACCTGATCGTCGGGGCGAACAACCAGTCCCAGATCGCCACGCTCGTGGAACGCACCACCGGCTTCGCTCTGCTGATCGCTCTCCCGGACGGGCGTGACGCCGTGACCGTGTCCGACGCTCTCGCCCGTCACGTCGTCACGCTGCCTGATCAGGCGTGCAAGTCGATCACGTGGGACCAAGGCTCCGAGATGGCCAACCACGCCGCGTTCACCACAGCAACCGATATTGCTGTCTACTTCTGTGACCCCCACGCCCCCTGGCAACGCGGAACCAACGAGAACTTCAACGGGCTCCTACGCCAGTACTTCCCCAAAGGCACCGACCTGTCCGGTGTCACCCAAGACGTCCTCGATCTCGTCGCCCGCCAACTCAACGACCGACCAAGGAAACGCTTCGGCTTCCTGGCACCCTTCGAGATGTTCAACAAACTCATGTTGCACTGACCCCCAGAATCCAAGCAGGCACCATTTGGTTCAGGACGCGTGATCTGTGTCCCTCGCCGATTCAGTGGAGGCATTCAGGAGTGGATCGGGCCCGAGGAGTCCTTGAGGCTCGGGACGCCCTTGCCGGTGCGGGCGGCGATGATCTCGGCACAGATGCTCACTGCGGTCTCTTCGGGCGTACGTGCGCCGAGGTCGAGGCCGATCGGCGACATCAGGCGGTCCAGTCCCGGTTGGTCGACGCCCACCTCGGCGAGTCGCTGCATCCGCTTGTCGTGTGTGGTGCGACTGCCCATCACGCCGATGTATCCGGCCCGGGTGGCGAGCGCGCCCTGCACGGCCGGCACGTCGAACTTCGGGTCGTGGGTCAGGATGCACACGGCGTCACGAGGCCCGAGTTCGCCGCCCAGTTCCTCGAAGAACGGGGTCGGCCAGGTGACCCGGACCGCGTCGGCCATCGGGAAGCGGCGCTTCGTGGCGAACACCTCGCGGGCATCGCACACCGTCACCCGGTAGCCGAGGACCTTCGCCACTCGTGCGAGTGCTGCGGTGAAGTCGACCGCTCCGAAGATCCACATCTGGGGCGGTGGCGCGTGCGATTCGACGAAGATCCGGATCGTCGGTTGGTCGATCAGATCTTCCGGAGTGGTCTGGCCTTCGGGGCCGTAGGAGCGAACGCCCGAGCGGGCGGCTTCGAGTTCGGCGATCGCGTCGCGTGCGACCACCCGGTCGAGTTCGGGGTGACCGAGCGAACCGAGCGGCGCGTCGCCGTCAGTGGTGACCAGCAGCTTCGCACCGACCTCGATGTCGCCGATCGTCCCTTCGATCACGGTGGCGAGGGCGACGGGGACCTCGTCGCGCAGCAGTGACGCGTAGCGGTCGAAGATCGGTGAGCCGTGGTCGGGGGCGTTCACTGTTGCGCTCACCAGGCCAGTTCCTCGATGAACAGGTGGATCGTGCCACCGCACGTGAGGCCCACGGCGAACGCGTCGTCGTCGGAATATCCGAACGTGACCACTCTCGGCTGGGTGGTGCCCTCCAGGATCGAGAGCGCTTCGCCGACCACGGCGCCCTCGACGCAGCCGCCGCTGACGCTGCCGGCCACTTCGCCCGAGCCGGTCACGGCCATCGCCGCTCCGGGGAGGCGGGGGCCGGACCCCTCGATGTCGACGACTCGGGCCACGGCGATCCGCTCACCGGCTCGCTGCCACCGTTCGATGTCCTTCAGAAGTTCCTTCATGAGCCTCCAGTCTCCCCTCGATTGCGTCGTTTCCCGCACGTCGCCCGCGTAGACAGGCCAACCTCTGTTGATCCGTCCCGGATGGATCAACAGAGGTTGGGTCAGCGTCACGACGAAGCGTTCCGGTCGGGCTCATTCGCTGATGACTCTGCACAGTTCCTCCATGGCGGCCACCGAATGACCCTCGACGAAGGAGTCGAGATGAGGCAGCGCCGCAGCCATCCCTCGTGCCAGTGGCGCATAGCCGGGGGTGACCTTGAGCGGGTTGACCCAGACGAGGCGGTGGGTGACCCGGTGCAGGCGTTGCATCTGCTCGGCGAGCGTGTCGGGGTCGCCGCGGTCCCAGCCGTCGGAGAGGATCACCACGATCGAGTTGCGGGCCAGTCCGCGCACGCCCCACTCGTCGTTGAATGCTCGCAGGCCGTCGCCAAGTCGCGTGCCGCCGCTCCAGTCGATGACGCGCTCCGACGCTGCGGCGAGCGCGATGTCGGGGTCGCGACTGTTCAACTCGCGCGTGATCCGCGTGAGTCGGGTGCCGAGAGCGAACGCCTCGACCTTCTGTCTGCCGGCGACCGCGGCGTGGACGAATCGAAGAAGTGCGCGTGCGTACGGCTCCATCGAGCCGCTGACGTCGAGCAACAGCACCAGGCGGCGCAGGCGCGTGCGCGGTCGGCGGTGGTGTCGCTCGATCGGCTCGCCGCCGGATCGGATCGCGGCCTGCATCGTGCGGCGGATGTCGGGTCGACTCGTGGAGCGGGCCGATGGACCGAGTCGCAGCGACGAGCGTGGCGACCCGATCAGACGCAGGCTCGACATCAGGTCCTGCGCCAACACGAGTTCGTCCGAGCTGTACTGGGCGAAGTCCTTGTGGCGCAGCACCTCGGTCGTGGAGAACCGCAGCTCGATCGTGGGGTCGTCGTTCGCGTCGGCGGTCTCGGGGTCGTCGCCTGCGTCGTCGTCTTCCTCGGCATCGACGGCGATCGTGATCGACAGCGGTTCGTCCTCTGCGACTTCGCTGCTCGACCGGCGGTGCTCGAAGAACACTTGGAAGGCGCGGTCGAACACGTCGATGTCCTCGGGCCGGCGGGCAAGGGTCGCACGACCCGACCAGTACACGCCGGTGCGATCGTCCAGACCGACGGCGCACAAGGCCTCGGCGAACGTGTGCGTGCAACTCGTCGGCACCTTCAACCCGGCTCCACGCAGGACTCGCGTGAAGGCCACGGCGATCTGCGCGGCATCGCTCCGCTGGGTCCTGACCGTGTCGTCGACGGTGGGAGGCGCCCAGCTCATCGGTCGGTCATCCGCCCGGCCGTGTTGCGGTCATCCGTGCAACAGGCCCTTCTCGAAAGCCTGCTTCACCACCGCGGCAACCCCGTGCTGGTCCACCCGTTGGTGGTCCTCGCGGTATTTGAGCACGGTGCCGAGGGTGTTGGCCACGAGCGTGTCGTCGAGTTTCGTGGCACCGAGTTTGCCGAGTGCGGCGGCCCAGTCGATCGTCTCGGCCACACCCGGAGGCTTGTAGAGGTTGAGGCCGCGCAGCGCCTCGACGGCTGCGGCGACCTGACGGGCCAGGCCGTCCTCCACGCCGGGCACCCGCAACTTCACGATCGCGACCTCGCGCTCGAAATCGGGGTGCTCGACCCAGTGGTAGAGGCAACGTCGCTTCAGCGCGTCGTGGACGTCGCGGGTGCGGTTCGACGTGAGCACCACGAGCGGCGGCTTCTCGGCGCGGAACACGCCGATCTCGGGGATCGTGATCTGGAAGTCCGACAGCACCTCGAGGAGGTACGCCTCGAACTCGTCGTCGGCCCGGTCGACCTCGTCGATCAGCAACACCGGCGGCGGCCCCTCGGTCGGCGCGATCGCTCGCAGCAGCGCCCGCTTGACCATGAAGCGCTCGCCGTACAACTCTGCTTCGAGATCGGTCGACGTCATCGACGCCGACTCACCGGTTGCCTCGGTGGCGCGGAGGTGGAGCAGTTGACGTGAGTAGTCCCAGTCGTACACGGCCTGGGCGACATCGATGCCCTCGTAGCACTGCAGACGGATCAACTCGCCGCCGGTCATCGCAGCGAGCGCCTTGGCCAACTCGGTCTTGCCGACACCGGCCTCGCCTTCGAGCAGGAGCGGCCGCTGCAAGGTCATCGCCAGGAACACCGAGGTCGAGATCCCCTCGTCGGGCAGGTAGCCCTGCTGCGAGAGGGCGGTGCTGACATCGCTCGGCGTCACCGGGTCGACACTACCGACCAGGTGCGGCGCGGAGCATGGACGAGGTCGTGGTCGCAGCGGCGGCCGGCGCGTCGCCGGAGCGGGGAGTGGTGCCCGTCGATGCCGAACGTTGTGGTCGGTACCGTGGCCTGGTGCCCACGCAACACGACTTCCGGGCGGCGGCCGGGGCGCTTCGCACTCTCGCGGTGACCGCGCAGGCGAGCGCGGTGTCGGTGAACGACGTCGACGACGACCTCGGGATGATCGGTGGGGCGGCGACGGACATCGTCCACGCCGCACTGCACGCCTCGTTCCTGAACGTCACGTCGGTCGCCATGTCGTCGTCCGCGACCGCCGACGAGTTCGACCGGCGTGCCATCGTGTGCGCCACCTACACGACCGACATGGAGCGGTGGCGAAACAACATGAGCTCATGGGAGGACAACCGCACGACCTACCTGGAGGAACTGTCGGAGGACCCGCACGCCGTCGGTCCGGGTCTGGCCCCTGGCCGGCCGACACGCTGGCCGCTGTGGGTGGAGGAAGGCTGACATGAGCAACATCGAGATGGACACCCTTCGTGTGGAACACGTGACATCCACGCTGCGCGCGCAGGTCACCGGCCTGACCTCGGCCTTCACGAAGCTCACCGACGCAGAACGGTTGTCGGCTGATCCACTGCTGCTCCAGAGCGTGCGGACGCCGCTGACGGAGTTCCTCGACGAGGCCGCCCGACTCGCCGACATCATCGACGAACACCACTTCCTGATGGCCAACGCCGACACGATCCACCCCACCGACTACCAGCAGCGCCTCGTCGCATTGGCATCACAGTTCGGTGCACTCGCCGCTGGACTCGGTGACGGTCGCGGCGCAGCCGGAACCGCTGCCGAGATGGAGGCGTTCGGGTTCGCTCGACGGGCTGATGCCGAGACGAGCGCCGAGACCGTGTCGGCATGGATGGAGGAAGCCGGAGTCGACGGCTTCACAGTCGCAGACTTCGCTGCGCTCGTCGGCGACAAGAGCGTTCCCCAGCACGTACGCGACGCTGTTGCAGCGTTGGTGGCCGATCCCGTCCTGATGGCCAACCTGGATCGCGCCGGTTGGCACCTCGGTTCCAACGGACACATCACGCCCGAGACGGTGGCGCTGCTCGCCGCCACCCAGGAGGTGTCGCGAGGCTTCGGCGACACGTCGACCTTCGATGCGTTCGACGGGGCGAAGAACGGCGAACTCGACGACCGGATCAGCATGGACGACGTGCTTCGCGTCGCCGCCGACGAGTCGGCCGACCCCGAGGCTCGCGCACTCGCGACGATGGTCCTGGCTGATCCGTCGATCTTCGACATGCTCGACACCGGGACACTGTCGAGCGGCGACCCGGCCTACTCGATCCTCACCCTGAACGGCGACGGGCGGATCTCGTTCGGTGACGTGGTGGCCACGGCCGTCAACACCCAGGCATTCGAAGGGCGCGCCGTCGAGGCACGTGACTTCACGATGGGCTTGCCCAGCACGAACGACTTCCGGGACGGCACCGGCAACATCCTGCAGATCAAGTGGTTCAGCGACTCAGGTGTCCGGGCGCTCGCGCAGGAAGCGCTCACGGCGACGCCGTCGCTGTCGGAACAGGTCGGCGTCGTGGAACGGTTGCCCGAATCACCGGGCGGGATCCGCAACCTGGCGATCACCGTGTACTACCGACGCATCGGTGCCGACATCGACCTGATCCTCAACCCCGATGGCGACGGTGGGGTGCTGCCGCTCGACGCCGAGGGCAGCACCGGGACGAACTGGTTCATGCAGGGCGCGTTCGCGTCGTCGGCTGTGCGACCGGTGCTCGTCGACAACGACGGCTACAGCCTGGTCACTGCGGGGTGGGCGGCCCGCCAGTCGATGGCCGACGGCAACCAACTCCTCTTCGGTTCGCTCGCCCCGGCGGCTGCTGCGTTCATCGAGGCGTTTCCCCCGGGTTCCCGACCGACGCAAGCGGAAATCGAAGGATTCTTCAGGGGTGGAGAGCGGGCGAACGGAAGGCCGCTCTTCGAGGATGGCGATCGACAGCTGCGTGACGGTTTTGCGTTGATGCTGGATGCTGCCGGAGACCCGAATCCGGTCACGCGTCAGCAGACGACGTTCCGGGCGTCGTTGATGATCGGCGTGCACGAGCAGGCGCTTGTCGACCCGTTCGTCGACCGAGCGTTGGATCAGGGTTGGGACGACGGGTTCCGGGTGCTTGGCGACGTGTTCGACCAGGACGAATCGATTGCGAACGGTCAGATCGACCCTGACCTCGGGGGCTATGCGTTCGATGCCGACAAGCCGCTGCCCGTCCGCCATGGCCACCCTGATCACGTCATCGGCCAAGACCTCACCACCACACTCAATCCCACCTTGGTCACGACCGTCACGATCGGCGGGGTCACCTACGACCTGTCGGGTTCGGGCAACGGCGATGTCGACCTCGCCGGGCTGGCCGGATGGGACGACGTGCCCGACGTCTGGGACCTGGACTCGAAGGTCATCGACCCGGCGGTGTGGCACCGTGAACACGGTTCGAGTGCGGCACCGACCGGGCCCCGCGGAAGGTTCGAGACGGTGCCCGGCTCGACGACCGGCGTCCCGTTGCCCGGCAACGACGACCTGCCCGGCGCCGCTGCCTCCGATTGGAAGGACTATCCGGATCGCATGTGGACCATCGTGAACAGCTTCCAGCAAACGCATACGCTGCCTGGAATGGCCGGCACTCCGGGGAACGGATTCAGCGACGCCGACATCTCGTTCATCCCCGAGGCCGATTGATGGGCGGCCGCTTCACCGCACTGCTCGTCGCCGCTTCGCTCGTGTTCGTCGGATGTGGTTCCGACGAGGTCACGGGTCCGTCGATCGAGGACGGTGGATTGCCGGTCTACTCCGTCGGTGCGCCCCGTGATCTTCAGACGCTCGATGTCGCCGAGGCTCTCCACGACGTTCTCGACGTGCCCGAGGAAGTCGATGCCGGGACGCGTGGGCGGTTCGAAGCCCGGTTCGAGGGTGAAGGACATCGGGGAATCGTCTACGACAGAAAGGCAGGGTCGGTCGGTGTCAGCTACTCGGGGCCGCGTTTCAGCAACACCGAATGCATCGACTGCCCTTTGCTCGACGAGACCGATGATGCGGCCACCGCGATCGAGCTCAGCGAGGAGATCCTCGACGCGATCGGTGTCGACACGGCTGACGTCGTCTTCTCCGAGGGGACGCGTACCGATGTCGATTACTTGATCGTCGGTGATGTCGTGATCGAAGGCGCCATCATCGATGACCTGAGTTTCACGTTCTACTGGACTCACGGACACGTCTTGGAGCGGTTCGTCGGTGGGTTGTACACGGTGGAGACGATCGGGACGGTTGCGGGACGGCCGGAGTCCGATGCTCGTGCGCAGGCGGAACAGATGGTCGGCAGTGCGAATTCGATCACGGATTTCGAGATGGTGTACACGGGCGGATTCCGTGACGGTGAGCTGATCGTGGCCCCGTCGTACCTGGCGACCACGGACCTCGGCACCACGTTCGCCGTGTCGGCGTTCACCGGGGAACTCCCCACGTGACGTGCAACGTCGCTCCGTGGACGACTCCACGACCGCCTCGCCACGAAGCCCGACGGCGCCAACGAGGGGATCGAAGTGACGAGCCGTTCTGCTCGCCGGACTCCTCACACGAGAAAGATCGTGATGCGCGAAACAACTCTGGGAACTCTGCTTTGCTCGAGTCGTCGGGAATCTGATTCGTGTGACGTCAGCAATCGAATGGAAAGTGTGATCGTGTTCGCCGTCACGCTCAACGGACGAGGTGGAGGACTCTTCACGGCACAGATGAACGTCGAGCGGGTACTGCATCGGTTCGACGGCGGAAGTCGCCGTTCGGTCTGCGTGTACGAGGTTTCGGATGATTTCGACATCTCGACGCAGACCCCTTCGATCACGCCGAACAGTACCTGCAGTCGCCCGGATCGGCATCGGCGATGACCGTGGAGATGAGGCGGCTCGAAGGTGACGGGTACGTGCAGTACGCCGTGGGAACCTCCGAGCCAGACGTGTCCATGCCGCCTTCCGACGTCATTCAGTGGGCCGAGTTCCGTGTCCACGTGTACCCCAGCGAGGTCTTCACGGCGGCGACAGCGGGTCCGATCTACGATCACTACCTCGCCAACGGCTCGACGGTGCCTGCGGGGCTCCACCTTCGCCAGGTCGACCTGGGTCGATCACGCTTCAGCCAGCGCCGCGGGCGTCGATGATCTCGGTCACGACGTTGTAGGGCCAACCGTCGGGCAGGTCGGTCGGCAGTTCCGGCATCGGGAGGATCGACGAGCGTTCCTCGCCGAGTTCGACGAAGCCGAAGTCCTCGCGGGCGGCCTCGCGGATGCCGTCGGGCGTCTCCAGCCGTAGAGTCTCGGCCTCCAGTTCACCGTTCACCCGCTGCAACTCGTCGAGTTGCGCCTGACGCTGATCGAGGTCGACCGACTGGTCCTGCCAGGTGCTGATCGGCAACACGAACACGGCGAACGCGATCGCCGCGATGACGCTCAGCGCGAAGGCCCCGGTGAACGCTGCGACCTTCGGACGGCGTGAGATCCGCTTCTCGACCGGGATCGGTCGGGTGAAGTCTCCGAGGCGCGAGCGTCCCTCGTCGGATGCCTTGATGCCCGCGGGGCGCGGGATCGAGGTGGTCTTCGAACGAGGCACGCCGGTCATTGTGGCAGGCCGCTCTGCGGTTGCACGATCATTCTGCGACATTGAACCTCATGTCGAGGTCCAGCTT
>JBBSOH010000024.1:0-23768 GCA_038259945.1 Acidimicrobiales bacterium | reverse complement strand
TCTCGCCCACTACGCCGAGGTGCTGATTCCCTTCTTCGTGAGCCGGCAGATCTACACCGGTGCGGGCAAGGTGCTGCAGACGGCCCGCGGGGCCACGTTCTCGATCGCCCAGCGCGCCGAGCACATCTGGGAAGGCGTGTCGTCGGCCACCACGCGGAGTCGTCCGATCATCAACACGCGCGACGAACCGCACGCCGACGCCGAGCGATACCGGCGTCTCCACGTGATCGTCGGTGACTCGAACATGAGCGAGTACAGCACGTTCGTCAAGGTCGGCGCAGCGGCGTGCATGTTGCGGATGCTCGAGGATCCACAGGTCGTGCTGCGCGACATGACGTTGGAGAACCCGATCCGGGCGATCCGCGAGATCAGCCACGACATCACGTGTCGGCGCACCGTCCGCCTCGCCAACGGGCGCGAGGTCAGCGCAGTGGACATCCAACGCGAATACCTGGACCGAGCCCTGCGCTACGCCGACGCCCAGGGGTTCCCGCCGCTCGAGCAGCGTGCGCTGGAGATGTGGCAGCACTGCATCGAGACGATCGAGGACGACCCGCTCAAACTGGACCGCGAGGTCGACTGGGTCATCAAGCACAACCTGATCGAGAAGTTCCGTGAACGCCACGATCTCCCACTCGGCCACGCACGCGTCCAACTGCTCGACCTCCAGTACCACGACGTCAACCGTTCGCGGAGCCCGTTCTACAAGCTCCAGGACCGCGGGCTCGTCGAGCGTGTGTGTGCCGATGCCGACATCGAGACGGCCATCGACACGCCGCCCCAGACCACCCGCGCCCGGCTGCGCGGCGAGTTCGTCAAGCGGGCCAAGGAACGCAAGCGCGATTACACCGTCGACTGGGTTCATCTCAAGCTGAACGATCAGGCGCAGCGAACCGTGCTGTGCAAGGACCCGTTCAAGAGTCGCGACGAGCGAGTCGAGCGCCTGATCGAGACGCTGTGACTCGCCACGCGCACGCTCGGCGCCCCGTCGAGCTTGTACTCTGAGCCACGCGTGACCCTTGATTCCGACATCACCCCCAGCGAGTCGTCCGAGTCGCCGGAGGTCCCGCGGCAACGCAGCGACGAGATCGGCTCCGGAGCACGAGCGTTCGTCGACTGGATCGTCGTGGTCGCTGTTGCCCTCACGGTCGCTTTCCTGGTCCGCGGATTCGTCCTCGCGCACTTCGTCGTCGAAGGGTCGTCGATGGACACCACTCTCACCACGGGTGACCGGGTGTTCGTCAACAAACTGTCCTACCGACTCCACGACCCCAATCGGGGCGACGTGGTCGTGCTCCACCAACTCAACGGTTCGACGGAACGCGATCTGATCAAGCGGGTGATCGCCCTGCCGGGCGAGACGATCGAGATGACCAACTGCGAAGTTCGGATCACCGGCGAGGGGCAGAGCGAATCCCGCGTGCTCGACGAACCGTATCTCGACCGCGACGTCATCTCGGCCACGTGCGGCGGCGATTTCGATCCCGTGTCGGTTCCCGCTGATTCCGTGTTCGTGATGGGCGACAACCGCAGCGGATCTCAGGACAGCCGGGCGATCGGACCGATCGCCGAATCCGACCTGGTCGGTCGTGCCTTCGTCGTGTTCTGGCCACGCACCGATTGGCGTTGGTTGTAGGTCAGACTCCGCCGACCTCTCGGGTCATCACGTCGATCATCGTGTCGGTGTGGTCGCTGTAGACGCCGTCGACACCCATGCGGAAAGCGTTCTCGAGTTGGTGGTCGAACTGGAGATCCCAGCTGAACGCATTGACCCCGAACCGGTGGAACAGAACGACGAGCCCTCCGTTCCAGTCCGTGTGGTGCATGTTGACCACGTCGACACCTCGCTCGGCGAGTCGGGCGGCGTGCAACTCCGGTGTGGTGGTGAGCTTCGACAGGCGCGTCGAGTGCACGAGCTTGAAGTCGGCCAGGTCGTCGCGGCGCTGGGTGAGGTGATCGAGGACCGGGTCGCACAGCCAGGTACGTGCCGCAGCGTCGCCGCCCTGGCGCCGGACGGCGTCCACGGTCGGTTCGTAGGCGGCCGGATGCTTCACGTCGAGCGACAGGTCGAAGTCGTGTCCGCACGCTTCGAACAGTTCATCGAGCGTCGGCACGTGCTCGGGAAGCTCATCACGTCGGCAGTCGGCGATCGACCTTCGCCTGATCCCGCGCCGAACGATTCCGTCGTGGTCGAGCACTGCGACCCCGTCGGACGTGCACCAGACGTCGCTCTCGAGCCCGGTCGCGCCGAGGCGAAGTGCCAGGGCGAAGGCATCGAGTGTGTTCTCCGGCGCATGAGCGCGGGCGCCGCGGTGGGCGAAAGCGATGGGCGGGTCGAGTCGGGACGGGAGGCGTTGCTGCATTCAGGATCATGATGACATGGCCGTAGACTCGGTACGTGTTCAATCTGCAGGGCAGCGAGATCATCTTCATCTTGCTGATCGCCCTGGTCGTCCTGGGCCCCGAGAAGCTGCCCGGCGCGATCCGGCGGGTGATGACCCTCTACGGCGAACTGCGCAAGATGAGTTCGGGGTTCCAGGCCGAGTTCAAGTCCGTGATCGACGAGCCGCTGCGCGAGTTCAAGAGCACCGCCGACCTCGTGAAGAGTGCCGCCGATCCCAAACGCATGGCCGAGGAGGCCGAACGCGAGGCCGAACTCGAAGCGGCCGGAGCGAAGAAGGCCCAACAAGCCCGGGACGTGACGGCGGCGATGGAAGCGGCCGGCGCCGCTCACCTCGCACAGGCGTCTGTCTCATCGGTGACCGACACCGAGTCCGCTGTCGGCCCCGAGCACGACGTCGATGCATTCGCCGACCCTGTCGACGAGCGTGCCGAGGGCACTGATGTCGGTGACGAATTCAACGGCGGGGGAGTCGCACCGACGGTCGAGGACGGTGTGCTCGACGAGCGTCCTTCGGACGATTCGTCCACCGGCGTGGCGGCCCCAGCCGTGACCGATGACGCAGCCTCGAACATCGAGTTCGACGCCGACGAGATCGACGCTGACGAGTTCGACGCTGACGAGATCGATGACGCGGACGCGGACGCGGGTGACGATGCTGTCGCTCGAAACCTGTCCTCTGTCGAACTCGAGTTCGAGCCGGAAGGGAAGTCGGCATGACCACGGCGGAGGCAACCGACGAGGACGTCATCGGCGACACGATGACGCTGACCGAGCACCTGGCGGAGCTGCGAACACGCATCATCCGCTCGATGCTCGCCGTGACGATCGGTGCGATCGCCATCATCGCGTTCTACGACGACGTGCTGGGCTTCCTCGCCCAGCCGTACGAGGATCTATGCGCCCGCAAGGACGAGGGTTTCTGTCCACCGCCCGGGCAGTTCCTCAACGCATTCAGCCCGACCGAAGGCATCTCGGTGCGGATCCGGGTCGGCATGTACGGGGGGATCATCGTCGCACTGCCGGTGATCCTGTGGCAGATCTGGCGTTTCGTCGTGCCCGCGATGGAGGCGAAGGAGAAGAAGTACGCCATCCCGTTCGTCCTGTCCTCGGTGATCCTGTTCTGCGCCGGAGGCACGCTCGCCTACCTCAGCGTCGACCAGGCACTCGAGTTCCTCATCGGGTGGTCGGGCGAAGGTGTCAACGAGGTGTTCGGCGTCGACAAGTACGTCAGCCTCGTGGGTCTGATGATCTTCGCCTTCGGCATCGGCTTCCTGCTCCCGGTGCTGCTCGTATTCCTGCAGTTGGTCGGAGTGGTCACCCCGCGCATCCTCCTCGGAGCGTGGCGGTATGCGATCGTGGGGATCTTCATCCTCGCGGCGTTCATCACGCCGTCGGGCGACCCGCCCACGCTGCTCACGTTGGCGGCACCCATGATCTTCCTCTATTTCGTGGCGATCCTGATCGGCTGGGTTGCGGCCCGCGGCAAGCTCCGCCGGGCTGCGGCCTGACGCTGTGCCGCCTCGAACGGTGCCGCCCGGAACGGGTTCCGCCGGCGACCGGTCCAGCGGTGCTCGGCGCGCCGACCGTGACGAGCTGATCTCCGGCCTGGCCTTCGCGCCGGACAGATTCCAGATCGAGGCGTTCGACGCTCTCGACGCCGGGCGCAACGTCGTGGTCGCAGCCCCCACCGGGAGCGGCAAGACCGTCGTTGCCGAGTACGGCATCGCCGCCGACCGGGTCGACGGTCGTCGGTCCTTCTACACGGCCCCGATCAAGGCGCTGTCGAACCAGAAGTACCGCGATCTCGTCGAGATCCACGGAGAGCACGCGGTCGGACTTCTCACAGGTGACAACTCGATCAACGGCGACGCCCCGATCGTCGTGATGACCACCGAGGTGCTGCGCAACATGATCTATGCCGGCCGGTCGCTCGACGACCTCGGCACAGTGGTGGTCGACGAGGTGCACTTCCTCCAGGACACCTACCGGGGACCGGTGTGGGAGGAGGTGATCATCCACCTCCCGCAGCACGTGCGCCTGATCGCGCTGTCGGCGACCGTCAGCAACGTCGACGAACTCGCCGAATGGATCGGCACGGTGCGAGGCCCGACCGACGCGGTCATCGAACGCAAGCGCCCGGTGTCGCTCGACAACAAGTATCTCGTGGCCGACCGCGACGAGAACAAGCTGCATCTGCTCGAGATGTTCATCGGCGGCGGGCTGAACCGCGACGCGTTGAAGCTCGACGAGTCGGCGATCCGCCGCCGCCCGCGCAAGGACGATCAAGGGAACAACCGTCGCCAGGGCCGTCAGACGTCGGGAGGTCGACGACTCGCCACGCCGGGTCGGATCGACACCGTCGAGTTGCTCCACGACAAGGGCCTGCTGCCGTCGATCTTCTTCATCTTCAGCCGCAACCAGTGCGACGAGGCAGCCAAGGCGTGCGTCGACGCCGGGATCGTGCTTACCGACGACCACGAACGCACCGCGATCGCCGGGATCATCGACGACCGCCTGTCGGGCCTCGACCCCGACGACCTCGAGGTGCTCGGCTACGACCGGTTCGTCCGCCAACTCGAGGCCGGGATCGCCGCCCACCACGCCGGCATGGTGCCGGCAATGAAGGAAGTGGTCGAGGCATGCTTCATCGCCGGGTTGGTCAAGATCGTGTTCGCGACGGAGACGCTGGCGGTCGGCATCAACATGCCTGCCCGCTCCGTGGTCATCGAGAAGCTGACCAAGTTCACCGGTGACCACCACGAGCAACTCACTCCCGGGCAGTACACGCAGCTCACGGGTCGAGCGGGTCGTCGCGGGCTCGACGAGGTCGGTGATGCCGTCGTGCTGTGGTCGCCGTGGACTCGGTTCGACGAGGCGGCGCAGTTGGCGAGCAGCTCCTCGTACCACCTGCGCTCGGTGTTCCGACCCACGTACAACATGGCGGCCAACCTGATCCGGACGCACTCGGCCGACGAAGCCCACCGACTCCTCAACCTGTCGTTCGCCCAGTTCCAGGCTGACCGCGACGTGGTACGGATCGAAGCTCGTCTCGAACGCAAGCGTGAGACGCTGCGGGAGAAGCGGGCGGACGCAGAGAGCCCGTACGGCGACATCGACGAATACCGGGCACTGAGCGATGCGGCGTCGGCCGAGCGGCGGCAACGACGCAACGGGGTGTCGACCGGGCAGATGCGCGGGGCGATGGCCAAGCTGAAGCCGGGCAGCATCATCCGCGTGTCCCACGGCGACGTCAAGGGGCCGGTCGTGGTGGTGGCGACGGCGCACCGCAAGTCAGGGGTGCGGCTCACGGCGATCACCAAGGGCGAGGAACTGATCCAGATCGACGGTGAGGACCTCGTCGAGGTGCCCGAGCCGGTCGGCTCGATCAAGCTGCCACCCAACTTCGGTCCGCAGCGCAAGGGATACCGACGTGACGTGGCCAAGCGGTTGCGCACTGCCAACGTCGGCTCGGACAAGCAGGTGATCCGTTCGAATCCGTCCGGTCGCCGACCGTTGCACCACGACGACCTCGACGTGGCCCGCGACCCCGACCTCCGGCACCGGCTCGAAGCTGCAGCGCGTGCGGATCGGCTGCAGGACGAGATCACCAAGCTCCAGGAGCGGGTGTCGGACAAGAACCAGTCGCTCGGGGAGGAGTTCGACCGCGTGCTCACGCTGCTCGGCGAGTGGGGCTACGCAGATGTCGCCGACTGGCGGCTCAGCGAGCACGGAGAAATGCTCGCCAGCGTGTTCAACGAGACCGACCTGCTGGTCGCCGAGATGCTGCGCGACGGTCTGCTCGACGACCTGGAGCCGGCCGACCTGGCGGGGATCGTGTCGTGCGTCGTGTACGAGCATCGCAGTCCGGAGGATCCGCCGGCACCGTGGTTCTCGTCGAAGGACGTCCGCTCGCGCTGGATCCGCTTGGCGGCGATCAGTGAGGAGCTCCGCTCAGCGGAGCGACGCCTCGGTCTGGGCGAGCACCGTGCCCCCGATCCCACGTTCGCCGCGATTGCCCACGCTTGGGTGGCGGGCGAGGGGTTCGCCGAGATCGTCGACGAGGAGGAGTTGACCGGCGGCGACTTCGTGCGGACGATGAAGATGCTCATCGATCTGTTGCGACAGATCGCCAAGGTCGCGCCGAGTCCATCCGTTCGCCGGGCGGCCGGCCGTGCCGTCGACGAGGCGGTCCGCGGTGTCGTCGCCGACGGCTCGACTCCGAGTTGATCCGTGCGGAAGTGATGACGATCTCGAAGGGCGCCGACTGGGGCGAGACGGTCGCCCGTCCTGACGACCTCCGTGTCGCCGCCGATGACCGGGAGCTGGCGCTGATGCTGTCGGACGGGACCGAGCGTCCGACCGCGGTGGCGTCCGGGGACATCCATCGCACCGTCGGCTCTCGTCCCACGTACGGGCGTGACGATGTGCTGGCCTTGCCGCTCGATCTGGTTCGAGTGTCACTCGACGATGCAGAGGCATTCACCGTCGTGGCGCACGTGCTGGCCCGATCGCCGTGGAGACGGGGAGGGTGGTGGAAGGGGGAAGCGCTCGCCGTGATGAACGCCGAGTTCGTCGCCGACTACGACGTGGCACCCCGGGGCCACCCCAACGATGGGCGCGTCGAGACGCTGCACGTCGCCTCCGCGTTCGGCCTCCGCCAGCGGTGGGAGGTTCGCCGGCGACTGCCCGGTGCCCGACACCTCCCCCATCCGGGTATCGCCACGCGCCCGGTGCGGGAGATGACCTGGGACTTCGTCGTTGCTCGGACCATCGTCGCCGATGGCCGAACCGTGGGCTCGGCGCGCCGACTCCGGGTCGAGGTCGTGGCGGATGCGGCGGTTTTGTATGCCTGACGAGCCGCACCCGCCGGACATGCCGCCGGACATCCGGGCGGACGATCCCGACACCGACCACGCGCGACCCGTAGAGTCTGCGACCGTGGCCGTCTACGTCCCCGAGTCCTTCACCGCGGAGGAATCCGATGTTCTCCGGCGGTACTTCACCAATCTCGACGGACCTGTCTTCGCGCTCGTCAACCTGCCCGAGGTCGTGAAAGGCGCGCTCTTCGCTCGGTACAGCCGCAGCCCGAAGTCGCTCCGACGCCTCTTCCTGGACGAATTCGTGGGCGACCTCGACATCAAGGGCGACCAGTCGATCGACGCGACCATCGGCCTGGATCGCGCCGAGGAACTCTACGAACGGGTCTTCTTCGACTACGGCGACGACTCGGTCGCCCAACTCGGCGGGGTCCACCTGGCGTGTGAGCAGGCATCGAACCTGCTCACCAAGGTGCTCGAGTGGGGGCGGCTGATGAGCTACCTCGAACAGAGCACGCGCTACATCTCCTACGACTCGCGGCTCGGTGGCCGCTACCGCTACCACCGCGACCCTGCGGTGCTCGCCGGGCCGCTCGGCACCCGCTACGTGGGCGACATGGACCGCATGTTCGACGCGTACAGCCAGTGCGCGGAGTACGTGACCGACCATGTTCGCGACACGGTCCACCGCGGGCCCGACGACAGCGAGTTCGTCTACCGGACGGCCACGCGAGCCAAAGCGCTCGATGCGGTGCGCGGCATGCTGCCTGCGGCGGCGACGTCGAACGTCGGAATCTACGGCACCGGTCAGGCGTTCGAAGCACTCCTGCTTCGGATGCGGTCGCATCCGTTGCCCGAGGCTCGTGACTACGCGGATCTGATGCTGCACGAACTGCGCAAGGTGATCCCGAGCTTCCTGCGTCGGGTCGACCTGCCCGAGCGCGGTGGCAAGTGGAGCGAATACCTCGCCGACACCCGCGACTCCTCGAAGGCGATCGTGGCCGACCTACTCGGGGAGGTACCGGTCGAGCCGAGCGCCGAGGTCACTCTCGTCGACTTCGACCCCGATGCCGAGGACCACATCCTCGCCGCCATCTGTTACTCGCACTCGTCGCTTCCGGAGCACCAGATCCTCGATCGGGTCCGCGGCTTCGGAGTCGACGAGCGGGTGTCGCTCCTGAAGGCGTACATCGGGGACCGTTCCAACCGCCGCCACAAGCCGGGCCGCGCGTTCGAGCGGAGCTTCTACCGGTTCGACGTGCTGAGCGACTACGGAGCGTTCCGCGACATGCAGCGCCACCGGATGCTCACCATCGAGTGGCAGAAGCTCACACCGAACCACGGGTACACGCGCCCCGAGCTGGTCGAGGAGGCGGGGGTCGGCGCACTCTTCGACGAGACGATGCAGCGCTCCGCCGCTCTCCACGATGCGCTGATCGAGGGGTACCCGGAGCAGGCCCCGTATGCCGTCTCGATGGCCTACCGGATGCGGTACAACATGCAGTTCAATGTGCGCGAGGCCTTCCACATGCTGGAATTGCGGTCGTCGCCGCAAGGGCACCCGTCATACCGACGTGTCGCTCTGGACATGCACCGACTCATCGCCGAGCAGGCAGGGCATCATGCGCTGGCCGCGGCGATGAACTTCATGACCACGGAGGCACCTGAACTGGAGCGTCTCGAGTCGGAACGACGTGCCGAGGCCCGTCGGGAGTCGTGACGAGCCGACCAACCGTGATCAGTGACGGGTGTCACTGCGCTGGCCTCTGACGGACCGCATCCACATGCGTATGCTCCGCCGAACACGGCCTGCACATGCAGCACCGACACGACTGACGAAGCGGACGATCCGACCACATGGCTGACGACGAGAGCATCGACGAAGAAGAGAGTGCGGAGGAGGAGACCGACGACTCCGACGCCGAGGTCGACGACCCCGATGTCGACGAACTCGACGATGACGACGACGACCTCACCGATGACGACGCAGGCGACGACGACGATGCCGATGACGACGACGATGAGGAAGAAGACGAAGAAGAAGACACCCCCCGAACCAAGCGCAAGAAGCGCAAGGGCGAGGAAGACGATGATGACGACGACGACCTCGTCGACGACGACGACGTCGAGGAGGACCTCGACAAGATCCTGAAGGATCGCCTCGTTGCGAACGACGACGAGGACGACGAGGACGACGAGGACGAAGTGCCCGTCAAGGGGGAGGGCGGCGAGCGCCTCCAACCCAAGCAGCAGAACGAGCAACTGTGCAGTTCGTGCTTCCTGCTGGTGAAGACCTCGGCGCCGAACTGTCCGGTCGGCGACGACGACTGCCCGATCTTCTCGTGACGAGCTGATCGTGCCCGACGGATCCGGCAAGGCGAGCGATCCCCTGGTCGTGGTGCGAGCGGCGTGGGAGATGCTCGTGTTCGCTCCGATCGGACTCGGTGCGAAGTTCGTCGACGACGCACCCGGAGCGATCAAGCGGGTCCGCCAGGAACTGAGCAACGCCCGATTCATCGGCCGTCTCACCGTCGAGCAGGGTGCTGCCCGACTCCGAGCACAGGCCACTGCCGATCTTCGATCGGATCGCTCCGGCAACGATCGCAGTGTGATCGACGGCGACTTGGCCCCCGGCCAGTCGACCGACGGGGAGTCGGCTCCAGTCGACGGACCCGACACGTTCCCGATCGAGGGGTACGACGAGATGCCGGCGATCGAGATCGTGGGTCGACTGGAAGCCCTCGGCCCGGCTCAGCGTGCGGAGATCGATGCGCACGAGCGTGCGAATCGCCAGCGACGCACGGTGCTGGGCAAGCTCGCACAGTTGGCTCAGTGAGCCTTCTCCCCGACGTCGCCGATGCCGGTGTCCGTCCGGTCGATGTGGACCACGGCGACGACCTCGCCCAACTCGTCTTGCTCGAGCAGGAAGGTCGCGCCGCACTCGACGGCCAACGCGGCGGGGAGCGATGGCTCGTCGAGCACCCCGAGGTCGGTGCCGCCTGGTTCGGCCGATGCACCGAGCCGGGTGCCGATGTCGTGGTGGCGCACATCGGTCCGGTGGTCGTCGGCTATCTCGTCGCCGACCTCGCAGGGGACCTGATCGTGCGTGTCGATCAGGTGTGGGTCACCCCTGAGGCCAGGGAGAACGGCTTCGGCGATGCTCTGCTGGAACTCGCGATCGAACGTGGTCGAACCGGTGGCGCGGTGGCGGTCGAAGGTCAGGCGCTGCCGGGTGACCGGCACACGAAGAACCTCTACGAACGTGCGGGCATCGTCGCCCGGCTCATCACCACCTATCGACCCCTGTAGGCCGACCGCTGTACCCGGATCGCGTCAGCGGCCCACCCAGTTCGGGGCGCGCTTCTCGATGAACGCGGTGAGGCCTTCGCCGAGGTCCTCGGATCGCATCACGACGCCCATTGCGGAGTTGGTCATCGACTTCAACGCATCGTCGCTCTCGTACTCGCTGGCGAGGACGACCTTGCGGCTCTCCCACACCGCCAGCGGTGCGTTCGCGGTGATCTGCTCGGCCAGTCGCATGGCCTCGTTCGTCGCCTCGCCCGGCTCGACCAATCGGGACACCAACCCCAGTTCGTAGGCGCGCTGTGCGGGGATCGGTTCGCCGGTGAGGATCGCTTCCATCGCTGCGGACTTGCCGATTGCTCTCGGCAGGCGGAACAGTCCGCCCGCCCCCGCGATGAGGTTCCGCTTCACCTCGGCGAGTCCGAACGACGACTGCGTCGTCGCCACGACGAGGTCGGCGGCCAGAACGATCTCGCAGCCTCCCGCAGTGGCCAATCCGTCGACGGCGACGATGACCGGCTTCTTGCGCTCCCGATAGACGAAACCGGCGAAGTTGCCGCGTTCGGTACTCAACCTGGACGCATCACCGCTGTTGATCGCCTTGAGGTCGGCGCCGGCGCAGAACACCGGCCGCGTCTGGCCGTCGGTGTTCGCTTGGAGGACGCCGATCCACACCTCGTCGTCGGCTTCCATCTGGTCGATCGCCGCTTCCATGGCCTCGGCGACGTCCCCGTTGACGGCGTTGCGCGCTTCGGGACGGTTGAGGGTGATCAGCCCGATGCGGCCTCGAGCCTCGTAGGTGACGTTGGTGTTCTCGGCGGAGCTCGTGGCGTCTGACATGCTCGCCGACAGTACGGCGAGCATGTCGGGCACGACGAATTCGACGGTGCGCTGACCTCAGGCGTCGGGCGTCGGTGCCGACGAATCGTCGGCGTCGGCGCTCGTTGCAGTGTCGGCCACCACGGCGTTGTCCGCCTGGGGGGCCTCGACAGTCGATGACGCTTCGACGGAAGGCTCTGTGGCCGCTGACTCCGCATCGGGTTGATCGGCGCCGGGATCGCCGGCGATCACCTTCGCGTCGGCGGGCGTGGTCGGGGTGTCGACGACCGCAGTGGGCTCGTTGGCGACAGTCTGAGTCGCATCCGGCTCGGCTGCCGGCTTCTTCGCCGGATCGTCGCTCTTCGCAGGCTGCTCGCCCGACGCTGCGTTCGCCGGCTTCGAGTCGCCGGCGGTGCCGCCGTCACGAACGCGTCCATCGCGCCCGCCTCCGCCGTTGCGACCGCCGTCTCGTCCGCCGCCGCCACGTTCGCCACGGTCACGGTCGCCGCCGTCTCGTCCGCCGCCGTCACGTGAGGCCGGCTTCTTGCGTTTGTTGTCGTTGCGTGGGCCTGGCCGCAGAGGCTTGGGTCGCGGTGCGTCGGCGGGGACATCCACGCCCAGGAGCGCCGCGATCTGGGGAAGCAGTGGCCCGAGTCGGAGCGCTGTTTTGCGCAGGTCGTCGGTGATCGTCGACGGGGGAGCGGTCGGGTTGACCAGCGTGCGCACCGGTGAGAAGGCCGCTGCCTCCATGACGGCGGACCAGCGGTCCGCCGAGTCCTCGGCGGTGAGTCCGGCCGTGGCTGCTTCGCTGAGCTTGCGAGCGAGTTCGGGCGGGAACATGACTCCGGCCTTCGGAGGCTGAGACGACAGACGGAGCGCTCGGATGGACCGCCCGACGGTCAACGCTGCGTCGACGTCTTCGAGCCACAGCCTGAGTTCCTGCTCCTGCTTGACGACGAGGTCGGCCTTGAGTTTGGTGGCCAGTTCGCGGGTCGATTCGTCGCGAGCGACGATCGGGTCGTCGGAAGCTGCGACGACACTGCGCAGGTCGCGGAGGTCGAGGTTCTCCATCTGTCGCTGGGTGGCCTCGGCTCGGTCCAGCCAGTCGGCGACGCGCAGCTTGGGGATGAGGCTCTCGGCCAGTTTGAGGACGCTGTCCTCGGGCATCGTGGGCTTGCCATCGGCAGCGAGCTTCTTGTTGTCCTCGGCGAGACGGGTCCGTACCGCAGCCATTCCCTGGATCGCCAGTTCGGCGACGGGGCGCTGCTCTTCGGGGATCGCTGCGAGCACTTCATTGCGCCGAGCCTTGCCGGGGCGCAAGCGCTTGGGCTTCGGGCGCTGAGGCACTTCTGGTGGCGGATCGAAGTGAGGACGACGTGGCCCACGATTGTCGCCGCGACCATCGCGCGAGTCACCGTCACGGCCTCGCGCGCCATCGCGCCCACCGTCGCGTCCGCGGTTGCCGTCACGACGACCACCCTTGCCGTCGCGTCCGCCACGGCCGTCCCGACCACCCCGGTCGTTGCGATCGTTGCGGTCACGCTTGGCCCGCGTCTCGATCACGGCCTGGAAGTTCTCCTCGACGGGCAGCAGTTCGAGCAGGTCCATGCCCGACTTCTCGCGGCCCTTGACCACCGAGAGCACCTGCATGCCGTCGAGCTCCTGCTCGACTTCGACCTTCAGTTCGTCGCCGACCGACGAGTTGCTGGGCAGCATGTTTCCGTCGAGCGTGCCCTTGGGCACTTTCGCTCCGGCTGCACGCCATGTCCAAGAGCCGTCGGCGAGCGCGCTCGTCAACTCGATGTCAATCCTGCGGGGCATAGATGTCAAACGTACCGGTTCGTGCTCGGCATTGCGATGTCGGTACCGTGCGGCCGTGGCCATCTATGCGCTCGGAGACCAGGAACCGACCATCAGCTCGGATGCGTTCGTCCATCCGGACGCGACCATCATCGGCTCGGTCACGATCGGGTCGCAGTCGTCGGTCTGGCCCGGAGCGGTGCTGCGCGGCGACGGCGGAGAGATCGTGATCGGGGACCGCACGAGCGTGCAGGACAATGCGGTGATCCACACCACGCCGTTCTGGCCGACGGTCGTCGGCAACGACTGCGTACTCGGCCACCTGATCCATCTCGAAGGATGCACCATCGAGGACCACGTGCTCATCGGGAACGCGTCGATGGTGTTGCATCGCTGCATCATCAGGACCGGGTCGATCGTGGCGGCCAATGCCGTGGTCCTCAACGGCACCGAAGTCCCGACAGGTGCGATCGCTGTCGGGACGCCCGCCACCATCAAGGAAGGTCGAGCGAGACGTGAGGACATCGACCTGGGGAGCCAGGAGTACGTCCGTCGCGCTGCGCAGTACAGAACAGAGTTGAGGCGCCTCGACTGAAAGACGTCGGCCGACGGTCACCCGTCGGGACCGAGGAGGCGTCGACTGTGTTCGGCCGTCAGCTCGCTCGGGCGCGTACGCCGATGGGAGCGATCAGGCGGTAGCCGGCTGCGTGGCGCTGATCCTCGGACTCGCCGCCCCAGAAGCCGTACTCGTGGTTCTCCCGGGCGAAGCCCATACAGCTCACGCGCACGTGGCAGCTGTCGCAGATGGCCTGCGCTGCATCCTCCCGACGCTCCCGTGCCTGCGGTCGTTCCGCAGCGGTCGGGAAGAACAGATGAGTCAGACCCTTGCAGGCCCCCTCACTCATCCAGTCGTCGTCCTCAGTCATCGCAATCGACACATCGATCGTCGTCATGTACCCGTTCCCCTTCGAGCTTCGGACCGCTGATCTCCCCAGGTCAGCGATCATTTCTGGCGGTGTGAGAGGGAAGACTAGAGCAAATCAATCGTGCAGTCAATAAACCCTGCCAACCTTTCTGATCGGCGTCGACGCCGAGGCGAAGAGGTCGAGAAAAGGGGCTCAGGGCCAGAGATGTCGGTCGACGAGCACCTCTCGCAGGAGGGCGGTCTCGTCGGTCATGATGCCGTCGACGCCGATGTCGAGGAGCCGTTCCATCTCGGTCCGGTCGTTCACGGTCCACACGTGGACGGGGATCTCAGCGAGATGGGCGCTGGTCACGAACCGCTTGTTCACGACGGTCAACTGCCCGGCCGACACGGGAACCTGCGCAGCACGCGGAACGTCTCCCCGCAGTCGCCCGACCAGGCGGAGTGACCCGACCTCGGCCGGACTCATGTTCGTCAGGAGGTTCGGGCCCAACAGCGACCGCAGCCGCCGCAACCGGGTCAGCTTGAACGATGCGAGACAGACGCGATCGAGGGCGTCGAATTCGGTGACCAGCGCTGCGAGCGGCTCGATCGACTCGTCGGACTTGGCATCGATGTTGAATCTGGCATCTGGGAAGGCCTCGAACAGTTCGGCCATCAGCGGGATGGGGTGCTCGGTGCCGTCGGCACCCCGGACTCGTGCTGCTTCGACCTCGGCCGCAGTCATCTCCCCGATGCGGGCGTCGATTCCGCACGTGCGGTTCAGATCCGGGTCGTGGAAGGAGACGAGCACGCCGTCGGTCGTGCGGTGGGCGTCGGTCTCCAGGTACCGGTAGCCGAGCGACACGGCGTGCTCGAACGCCGCCATCGTGTTCTCCGGAGCGACGTCGCGTCCACCCCGATGGGCGAAGGCGATCGGCCACGCCGGATCGAGGTCGGGATGGTCGAGATACGGATGCCACGCCACGGCGGCGAGTCTGTCAGGTCGTGCCGCCTGCGAGGACGACGTCAGATCGAGCGACCTGCGGCCTTCCAGTACTCGTCCTTGAGGAGACGCTTGTAGAGCTTGCCCGTCGGGTGGCGGGGAAGATCGGGACGGAAGTCGATCGAACGGGGACACTTGACATCGGCGAGTTGGGACCGGCAGAACTGGATCAGTTCGCTCGCCAGCGCTTCGGCAGCCGCCTCGTCGGCGGGCATCTCACGCGGCTGCACGACCGCCTTGACCTGCTCGCCGAAGTCCTCGTCGGGCACTCCGAACACGGCGACGTCGATCACCTTGTCGTGCGTGACCAGGACGTTCTCGGCCTCCTGCGGGTAGATGTTCACTCCGCCCGAGATGATCATGTACGCCTTGCGGTCGGTGAGGTACAGGAAGCCATCCTCGTCGACGTAGCCCACGTCGCCGAGAGTGGACCAGCCCTTCGGGTGGCGCGAACTCTTCGTCTTCTCCGGATCGTTGTGGTACTCGAACGCTGCGCCGCCTTCGAAGAACACGGTGCCGGGCTGGCCTTGGGGGAGCTCTTCGCCGTCCTCCCCGCAGATGTGCAGGGTGCAGTTCAGCGGTGTACCGACGGTGCCTTCGTGGGCGAGCCAGCCTTCGGGCGACGCGTACACGAAACCGTTGCCTTCCGAGCCGGCGTAGTACTCGTGGATCACCGGGCCGAACCAGTCCATCATCGACTTCTTGGTGGGAATCGGGCACGGCGCTGCGGCGTGGATGACGCACTCGATCGAGGACACGTCGTACTTGCCACGTGTCTCGTCATCGAGCTTCAGCATCCGGACGAACATCGTCGGTACCACCTGGCTGTGGGTGATGTCGTACTCGTCGACGAGTTGCAGATAGCGCTCGGCGTCGAAGTTCTCCATCGCGACGATGCCCGTTCCGAGCGCATGCATCGACATGCAGAACCGCAGCGGTGCCGCATGGTAGAAGGGTGCCGGGGAGAGGTATCGCTTGGTGTCGTCGACTCCGAAGAGGAGCTGGCACACGCCTGTGACGCCGTTGTTGAACTCCGCGAGCGGCGAGTTCGGGAACGCCCGTGAGATGCCCTTCGGCATTCCCGTGGTGCCCGAGGAATAGAGCATGTCGAGACCGGCGATCCGCTCCTCGTCGAGCGGCTCGGGCGACTGTGCCTCGACGGCGGCCTCGTAGCTCTCGTAGCCGTCGACCGTGCCGTCGAGCATCAGCCGCAACTCGACGCCTGGCGTGCTGGCGATGATCTCGCTCGCCTGATCGGCCTTGTACTTCGACGTGATGTATGCACGAGCGCCGCAGTCGTTCACGATGTATTCGAGTTCGGAACTCTTCAGTCGCGACGACGCAGCGGTGTAGATGAGTCCGGCGTAGTGGCAGCCCCAGATCACCTCGATGTAGCGGTCGTGGTTCTCCATGCAGATGGCGATGTGGTCACCTGGCTGGAGTCCGGCCGAACGGAGCAGCCGACTGAGTCGGTTGGCAGCGGCATCGAGTTCACGGAACGTCTGCGTGAAGCCGGAGTTGGCCATCGTGAGTGCGGGCTTGTCGCCGTGGGTGTCGAGGTGTGCGCCGGGGAACATGGAGGCGAAGATAGTGCGGGCGACCGATCGGGACCATTTCGGACGCGACCGACGGCACGATGGCATGAGTCGTGCGAATGCGGGTAGTCCGACCGAATGGCGTTCATCCTCGACCAGTCCCCACCTGCCGATCCGACGTTGGTCACCGACGGTGTCGACACCTCACGGACCACCGTTCTCGAACCCGGTACGGCCAGGCGACTCCGTGTCGGCAACGTGATCGCCGGTCTGGTCCACCTGGTGTCATCGGCGATCTTCCTGTCGATTGTCACAAACTTCGAACTACCGATCACCGCGTCATACGCCACCCAGGATCCGGCTCTACTCGACGGCACACCACCGGCCGAGGTGCTCACGACGTTCACCATCGGATACGGCGTCGCTGCCTTCTCGTTGCTGTCGGCGTTTTTCCACCTGCTCGTCGCTTCCGTCGCACGTCGTCCCTACGAGCGGGGCATCGCCAACCACCAGAACCCGTTCCGCTGGATCGAGTACTCGCTCAGCTCGACCCTGATGATCCTGCTGATCACGATGCTCCTCGGCGAGTACGACGTCGGAGCGCTCGTCGCCGTCGGAGGCGCGAACGTGGCGATGATCCTCTTCGGCTGGTTGATGGAGCGCCAGAACGGGCCCGACGACGAGGTCGACTGGTATCCGTTCGTGTTCGGTTGCATCGCCGGCCTCGTTCCGTGGGCGGTCGTCGCCATCTACTTCCAAGGTGCGCTCGGCAACGCCGACGAAGCAGTCCCGGTGTGGGTGTGGGGAATCCTCTTCAGCGTGTTCGCCTTGTTCAACTGCTTCGCGATCAACCAGTTCCTGCAGTACAAGGGCGTGGGAAAGTGGCGCCGCTACGTCGTTGGCGAAGGCACCTACATCGCGCTGTCGCTCGTCGCGAAGACCGCCCTGATGTGGCAGGTGTACTCCGGTACCGTGCGCTGACCGTTGAGGGCCGGGGCTCTCGATAACGTCGAACGGGTGAGTGTCGCTCGATTCGCACAGGTGGTGAACGCCACCGAGATCAACCTCGACGAGGCGTGCCTGGCCATGTCGAGCACGATCCAGCGACCGCTCGACGAGATCGAATGGCTGGCAGCTCTCGATCTGCTCGCCGGGGACTGCCCCACGCCCACGCCCGACGGGGTCGCCCGCTACCTGTTCGGCGACCTCGGGTTCCGTGGCAACACCAACGCCTACTACGACTGGCGCAACTCGTGCCTCGACCGCGTGATCGACACACGGGTCGGCATCCCGATCAGCCTGTCCGTGCTGATGATCGAAGTCGCGAGGCGGGTCGGGGTGAACCTCGTCGGCATCGGGATGCCGGCCCACTTCCTCGTCCGCACGGTCGACGGACCCGCCCGCTTCTTCGATCCGTTCGCCGGCGGCAACGAACTCGACGCAGCCGACGCACGTGCACTGTTCGAGCGGGTCACCCGTGGACAGGTCCCATGGCGCGACAGTTTCCTGGAACCGACGCTCGCCCAGCCGATCGTGGTTCGCATGCTGAACAACCTCCGGTCGATCTTCCACGGGCGATCCGATGAACTGAAGCTGGCGCTCGTGATGCAGATGAGGGCTCAGATCCCGGAACTGGCCGATGCCGAGGGTGACGAGATCGCCTGGTCGACCGCCATCTTCAACTGACCGTTCCGCCCGTCCACGCCGCGTTCACAGACCGTTGCATCGGGCGTCGACGAACGAGTCGATCGTCTCGACCGCTTCGCCGAGGAACTCCTCGGCCCGGTCATCGTCCTGCTCGGTGAACTCCCCGGCTTCGACGATCCTGCCGGTCCATTCCAGCACCAGGTCGATCTGATCGGAGATCTCGACCGGAACGAGTGGCTGGATCGCTCGGACGTACCCGTCGACGAAGCGGATCTCGTCGAGGTCGGCGCTCGGCGTCGGTCGACCGGCCACGATCTCGAGTGCGGTGCAGAAGCCCATGTCGGACTCTGCCGGCACGAAGGAGTCATCGAACCTCGATCTGTCGCGTTCCCCGAAGATCCGGCGACCGGTGTCCGACGCGTCGGCGAACTCGATCACGGGAATGACCAGCCCGCCGGGGAGTGGCGGATCGTCGAACGTCGGGGGACGATCGTCGTCGGGAACGGGAGCGCCGGTTCCCTCACACGCCGACTCGACGTGGGTCTCGATGCGTTCGTTCGCGCCGTCGAGCTCCTCGTTCGCGTCGAGTACTTCGAGGCCGCTGCCGTCGGCGATCGCGTCGTCGAGCGCACGGATCAGGAGGTCGAGGTCGGCCCGCACGGTCTCGGTCGCCACCTTGCGGAGTTCGCCGATCCACACCCGGATCACCGAGACGGCTTCCACGGCGTCGCTCGGGAACGGGCGACCATCGAGGTCGTCGAGCAGCGAGCAGAACGGGCGGTCGACCGGTGCTGGCTCGAACAGGGGCCGCTCGTCGTCCACGAGGTCGTTGCACGCCTCGACGCCATCGTTCGAGCACGTGGCGACGACAGGGTCATCGTCGACATCGGTGCAGGCCTCCTCGCCATCGGGTGGACAGGAGTCGAACACTTCGTCGTCGACAGCGACCGCGGCCGAGCTCCCGAAGATCGGACCGGCCTCGATCGGATCCGACGAGAACTCGACGTCGAGCGGATCGGAGTCGTCGGCGCCGGTGCCGACGGGTTCCCCCGTCGTGGTCGTGGTCGAGGTCTCGGCGTCGGTGGTCGACGCAGGGGTCGTGACCGTGGAGTCGGTCGACCCGCAGGCCACGAATGCGAACATGGCCGCAAGAGCGAGCGGAGGGGTTCGGAGCACAGGAGTTCGACGCATGACGTCAACGTACGGATCCCGCGTCAACGCAGCGTTCGTTCGTGGTGGTCCGACTTCGTGCACAGCGAGGGTCCGCAATACCTTGGACCTCATGACTGTGATCGAAGCAACGACCGAGCTGTCCGCCGACGAACGTCGGGTCGGCGAACTGGTCGACGAACTCCTCGAGCAGAACCCGCCGGCGGACACCAATCCGACCGACTTCCTCGGTGCCCAGTTCGACCTCGGTCTGGCCTGGGTGAACTTCCCCGAAGGCCATGGCGGCCTGGGGCTGAATCCGAAGTTGCAGCGGATCATCAACGAGCGGGTGTTCGCCGCCGGCGGGCCCAACGCCATGTACCGCAACCCCATCGGCCACGGCATGACCGGCCCGACGGTGGTCGCGTGGGGGAGTGAGGAGCAGAAGTCCCGGTACCTGCGCCCACTGTTCACCGGCGAGGAGATCTGGTGTCAGCTGTTCTCCGAACCGGGCTCCGGCTCGGACTTCGCCGGGCTGTCGGCGACGGGTGTCAAGGACGGCGAGGAGTGGGTCTGCAACGGCCAGAAGGTCTGGACCACCCTGGCCCACCTCTCCAAGTGGGGCCTGCTCGTCGTCCGGACGGATCCGCAAGCGGTGAAGCACGCAGGGCTGACGGCGTTCGTGGTCGACATGGAGGACCCGACCGTGGACATCCGACCGCTGCGCCAGATGACCGGCGAGGCCGAGTTCAACGAGGTGTTCTTCTCCGACACGAAGATCCACGAGAGCGAGATGCTCGGCGGACCGGGCGACGGGTGGCGAGTGTCGCTCACGACCTTGATGAACGAGCGACAGTCGATCGGTGGTGGCATGCCTCAGCGCGGCTCGGGCACCGTGGCATCGCTCACGAAGGTGTGGGAGGAACTGCCTGCCGAGCGTAAGGACGCAGTGTCGCGTGACGAAGTGATGAGGGTCTGGTGTGAGGCCGAAGTCCTCCGGTTGACCAACGTCCGCGCCAACCAGAATCGCAAGATGGGCGACCCAGGTCCCGAAGGGAGCATCGGCAAGATGGCCGGTGCCGTGTTGAACCAGCGGGTGTACGAACAGGTCATGTCGCTGCTCGGCGCCGACGCGATGCTGTACGGCAGCTACGAGATGATCCGCCCCGAGACCGCAATGGGATCGGACACACTTCAGAAAGCGTTCCTGCGGAGCCGAGCGAACACGATCGAGGGCGGCACCACCGAGGTCATGGCGAACATCCTCGGCGAACGCGTGCTCGGACTCCCCGGCGACGTGCGTGTCGACCGCGACGTCCCGTGGAGCGAGGTCCCCCGCAACTGATCCCGCGGTCCGCCACCCAGCATCGTCGGGGTGTTTCCGTGCGGTCGGGGTGTTTCCGTCTGGAAACCCGGCCGCAGACACCCCAACAGCGTGCCGACAAATGACGGGACGCAAACACCCCGACAGGCGACAGGTCAGCGAGTGAGGCTGGCGAGAACGGCGCTGGCGGGAAGGCTGCGGTCGTCCATGCCGGGGCGATCGAGCAGGCTCCCGCCGAGCAGGACCGTGGAGGCATCTTCGATCGACGCCTGGAGTTCGCGGATGTTGCGCGGTGGCGGGAAGTACTCGTCCTCGTCGGTGACGACGACGAGTTCGCACCCGTTGACCGGCGCAAGGAACTCGATCACGGCGTCGACGAGTTCTTCGGGTGCGGATGCTCCGGCGGTCACACCGACCACTCCGCTCAGGTCGGTGGGCAGTTCGTCGACCGTGTTGACCCGGAACACGCGCTCGCAACCTTCGTGGCGTGCGAGTTTCTCGAGCGCCACCGTGTTCGACGAGTTGGCCGAACCGATCACCACGATCGCATCGCTGCGGTGCGCCAACTCCTCGATCGCGGCCTGACGGTTGGTGGTGGCGAAGCACAGATCGCTGCGCCCGGGTGTCCACACGTCGGGGAAGCGGCTCTTGACCGCCACGGCGACGTCCTGCCAGTCCCGGTGCGACAGGGTGGTCTGCGCGAGCAGCGCGACGGGTTCGTCGGTGGCCGCAAGTGCCTCCACCTCCTCGACCGATTCGACACGATCGATCGAGCCGGGTGCGACGGCCATGGTGCCCACCGCTTCCTCGTGGCCTTCATGGCCGATGTAGACGATCCGGAAGCCCTTGCCGGCACGCACCTTCACCTCGTGGTGGACCTTGGTGACCAGCGGGCAGACCGAGTCCACGACGTAGGAGCCGCGAGCGCGGGCGGCCTCGACGACCTCGGGGGCCGATCCGTGGGCCGAGAGCATGATCGGGCTGCCCGGCGGAACCTCGGAGATCTCGTCGACGAAGACCACTCCCTGTGCCTCGAACCGGTTGACGACGAGCTTGTTGTGGACGATCTCGTGGTAGCAGTACACCGGTCCGGGGAACGACCGGACCATCCAGGCGAGCGCCTTGATCGCCATCTCCACGCCGGCGCAGAATCCGCGGGGTTCGGCGAGCAGCACCTTGTCGACTGCACTGACGGTCGACGGTTCTCGGTGGGGGGTGGTCGGTGACGGAGGTTCGTCGCTCATGTCTCATCAAATCTACCCAGAAGGGGGCGGCGGTAGCGTGGCGTCCCCATGTCCACGACCCTCCATCGCTCGCTCGCACCCCTGGTGGTGTCGGTTGCGCCCGGTTCGCCTGCCGAGGCGATCGGTGTGCTGCCCGGCGACGAGATCGTACGCGTCAACGGCGAGGTGCCTCGTGACGTGATCGAGTGGCAGATGGCCACGGACGAGGCCGACGTGGAACTCGATGTGCTCCGCGGTGGCCTCGACCTGTCGATGACGGTCGAGAAGGCCGAGGGTGCGTCGCTCGGGATCGAGGTGTCGAGCGCGGTGTTCGACCGGGTCCGCACGTGCGACAACCACTGCGAGTTCTGCTTCATCTACCAGCTGCCCAAGGGGATGCGCCGCTCGCTGTACCTGAAGGACGACGACTACCGGTTGTCGTTCCTGTACGGGAACTTCACCACGCTCACCCGGTTCACCGAGGCCGACCTGGAGCGTGTAGTGACCGAGCGCCTGTCACCGCTGCACGTCAGCATCCACTCGACCGATCCCGACGTGCGCAGCCAGATGCTGAAGAATCCGCGAGGCGCGATGAGCCTGCGTTGGCTTCGGGCGCTGCTCGATCACGACATCGTCGTGAAGGGTCAGGTCGTGGTCTGCCCGGGCGTGAACGACGGGTCGATCCTCGACGACACGCTGGCCGGCGTGCTCGACCAGTATCCCGAACTCGACTCGGTGGCGGTGGTGCCGCTCGGCATCTCGAAGTTCAACGGCGAGGAAGCCATGCGCTTCCACACGCTCGCCGAGGCGCAGTCCGTGGTCGACACGGTGGCCGACTGGCAGGACGTGTTCCAGGCCACGCTCGGCAAGCGGATGGTCTATGCCGCCGACGAGTACTACCTGATGGCGCAGCGGCCGTTTCCCGACGCCGAGCGGTACGACGGTTTCGGGATGCACGAGGACGGCATCGGGATGGCCCGCACGTTCGAAGCCGAGTTCAACGGAACCGCGGCTGACGTGACCGGTGTGCAGCGAGGGTTCTTCGCATCGGTCGACGCACCACCGAACCCGGCCGCGTACACCGGCCTCCGCTCGTCGTGCAGCTCCGACGGAGCGTCCCCGCTGGTGTCTGACACCCAAGGGGACGTGATGGCACAATCGATCTCGCTGCGCCCGCGTCGCACGGCTCCGATTGCGGTGCTCACCGGAACGCTCGGAGCGCCCGTGATCGGGCCACTGATCGCATCGTTGGAGCGTGATGACATCCGCATCCTGGCCGTTCAGAACGACTTCTTCGGCGGCAACACCGGTGTGACCGGTCTGATCACCGGGGAGGACGTCGGTCGGGTACTGAGCGAGCAACCCGAGGGGCACCGGTACCTGTTGCCCGACGTGTGCCTGTCCGACGAAGGACGCTTTCTCGACGGGGTCACCGTCGACGAACTGCCCCGCCCGGTCGAGGTCGTCGCCACCGACGGCGTCGCACTCCGGGCGGCATTGGAAGAAGGAAGACCATGACCGATCTGCCCACCGAGAACGCCACGGACCACATCGCCGAGAAGGCCACGGATCTCTCCGCCGAGAACACGTCGAGCGGGGGCCTCCCGTCCGTCGTGATCATCGGGCGACCCAACGTGGGCAAGAGCACGCTGTTCAACCGGATCCTCGGCAGCCAGAAGGCGATCGTCGAGGACCGCCCGGGCATCACCCGCGACCGCAAGGTGCTCGAGGCGTCGTGGCTCGAGGTTCCGTTCCTGGTCATCGACACCGGCGGCTGGATGCCGCAGGGCGATGGTACCGAACTGGACGACAAGGTCTCCAAGCAGGTCGAAGAAGC
>JBBSOH010000023.1:0-23904 GCA_038259945.1 Acidimicrobiales bacterium | reverse complement strand
CAGTTCGTCGATGAGGTGCGTGAGTGTGGACACGATGGCGGCGCTGTTCTCGTCGCAGATGTCGAGCCAGATGTCGGGGCGTCCGCTCGCGATGCGCGTCATGTCACGGAAGCCACCCGCCGCCAGGCGCAGCAGCGTGGCGTGCTCGATCGAGCGGTCCGCCGCGAGCCCCATCAGCGATGCGGCGGTGAGGTGCGGCACGTGGCTGACCACTGCGACGATCTCGTCGTGGCGCTCGGGCGCCACAGCGACCACGTCGGCACCGAGCGAGGTGATGATGCCCGTGAGCTGGGCGAACACCGCGTCGTCGGCGTCATCGTCGGGTGTGAGAACCCAGATCGCACCGTCGAACAGGTTGGCGTCGGCACCGTCGAGACCATCGCGTTCGCTTCCGGCCATCGGGTGCCCGCCGACAAAGCGGGGGTCGGTGATCGCCGCACAGATCGGCGCCTTCACGCTGCCCACGTCGGTGACGATGCCCGTCGTGGCCACGAGCGCCGCGGTGACCACGTCGCTCGTGCGCAGGACCGGTACGGCGACGAACGTGATCTCCGCATCGGCGTCGATGCCGACGGCGTCGATCACCTCGCGCTCGCGCGCACGGACCACCACGTCGTCGCGATCGTCGGAACCCGACACGTGCCATCCGCGCTCGCGTAGCGCAACGGCGAGCGACCCACCGATCAGGCCGAGTCCCACCACGTTGGCCCGGCGAGTCATCGAGGGCCCTTCGTGGTGGCGACCGCTTCGACCATCGCATTGCGTTCGTCGTTCGTCCATGCACGCCAGGCGCCGGGTTCGAGCGAACGGTCCTGCATCGGCCCGATCCGCGTGCGCACGAGACGTGTCACCGGGTGACCGATTGCCTCGCACATGCGACGGACCTGACGGTTCTTGCCTTCGTGGATGGTGATCTTGAGGATGCCCGGCGAGGGTTGTGACACCTTTGCCGGAGCGGTGACCCCGTCTTCGAGTTCGACGCCGTCGCGCAGCAGTCGCAGCTTGCCCGCGGGAACCTCACCGCCGTCGACTTCGGCCAGGTACTCCTTGTCCACACCGTGGCTCGGGTGGGCGATCCTGTTCGCCAGTTCGCCATCGTTGGTGATCAGCAGCAGGCCCTCGGTCTCCAGGTCGAGGCGCCCGATGGAGAACACGCGTGGCTCACTCGGCACGAGATCCAGCACCGTGGTGCGATCGTGGGTGTCCGAACTGGTGGTGACGACGCCCGCCGGCTTGTTGAGGACGTAGTACACCAAGCCGGGCTTGACGCCGATCGGTGCGCCGTCGACCTCGATCAGGTCGTTCTCCGCGTCCACGCGCCGACCGAGGATCGCCACCTCGCCGTTGACGGTCACCCGTTGTTCGGAGATCAGGTCCTCACACGTCCGTCGGCTGCCGAATCCGACCGCAGCGAGCACCTTCTGCAACCGCTCGCCCTGAGGCAACTCGGCGCTGCGTTGCGCCATCTGCTCCCAGAGGGGTGGCTCGGGGATGCGGTCAGTCATCCTGTTGCGGCCCGGCGGTCGTGATGTCGATCTCGGGGGTGATGCGCAAGCCGTGCTCGAGTGCCTCGACCACGTCGGCATCGGGAATGAACTCGGCGATCGCGGGCAGGTCGTCGACCGATTCGAGGCCGAGCTTCTCGAGGAACGAGTCGGTGGTGCCGAACAGCATGGCCTGACCCGGGCCGTCGTCGCGACCGATCTCGTCGATGTAGCCACGCGCCTGCAGGGTGCGCAGAACGCCGTCGGGGTCGACGCCGCGGATCGCAGCCACCTGCGCCCGCGAGATCGGTTGCTTGTAGGCCACGATCGCCAGTGTCTCCAGTGCGGCACCCGACAGGCGCGCACGTTGGTCGTGGAGCAGGAACCGCTCCACGTAGGGAGTGAGGTCGTCGGCGGTCTGATAGCGGATGCCGCCGGCGACCCGGACGAGCCGGAACCCGTGATTCTCCTGGCGGTACACGCCGGCGAGTTCGTCGCACCACTGTTCGACCAGGGCAGTGGGCTGCTCCAGCAACTGAGCCAGCAACTCGTGGGGCACCGGGTCGTGGGCGACGAGCGCGATCGATTCGATGGCGCGCTTGTACTCGGCGATGCGCGCGGAACGTTCGGTGTCGTCGATGAACTCGTCGGTCATGTTGCCCTCAGCCGTCGTAGGCGTCGATCAGGATCGCGTGGGTGTCCACGCCGTCGGCCGGAGCCCAGAGGACCTCGATGTCGCCGAATCGCTCGGGCTGGTCGAGTTCGATGACGCCCTGCTTGAACAGTTCGAGGAGCGCGAGGAACCGGACGATGACCTCGATCCGATCGGTCAGATCGGCGGTGAGACGACGGAACGAGATGCGCCCGACCCGCGGGAGTTCGTCGAGCAGTTCGCCGACGGCGTCGGCGACGGTGATCTTGATGGGGTTGACGTGGAACAGGTCGATCACGGGCACGGGCCGGGGTGTGAGTGCCCTGATGGCAGCACGCTGCAGACTCTTCACGCTCGTGCCTTCGAGCATGTCGGGCAGGGCGGCGGCGAATCGCTCGTCGGGACCCACCGCACGCGGGAACGACATGTCGGCGTCCTCGGCCAACTGCGCGAACACGCCCGCCACGTCCTTGAAGGTCTTCGCTTCGAGCAGGCGGGCGAGCAGCATGTCGCGCTCCTCCCAGAGCGCCAGTTCCTCGTCGAGGTCCATGTCCGTCGGGTTCGGCAGCAGTCGCCGTGCCTTCAGGTCGACGAGCGTGGCGGCGATCAGCAGGAAGCCGGTGATCACGTCGAGGTCCATCGACTTCTCGGCCTGCATCCGCTCGATCTCGATCAGGTAGGCGTCGACGATCAGCGACAGGTTGATCTCATAGATGTCGACCTGCTCCTTCAGGATCAGCTGCAAGAGCAGATCGAACGGGCCCTCGTACACGGGCGTTGCGACATCGACCATCGGGTCCGATCCTACCCGTCCCACCCGACGGGCAACGGATAGCGTTCCGGTCCGTGAACACCACCCGAGATGTCACCCGAGTCCTCTCCTGCATGCAGCCGACCGGCGACGTCCACCTCGGGAGTTACCTCGGGGCCCTGAAGAACTGGGTCTCGGGACAGCACGACAAGGACGTGTTCCACGGAATCGTCGACCTGCATGCACTGACGACGACGGAGGAACCGGGTGTCATCGGTCAGTTCACGGTCGAGTTGGCCGCGATGCTCTTCGCCGTGGGTCTCGACCCCGAGGTGGCCACCGTGTTCGTTCAGAGTCACGTTCCCGAACACAGCCAACTCGGTTGGGTGATGGAGTGCACGGTCAGCTACGGCGAGCTCAGTCGGATGACTCAGTTCAAGGACAAGACCGCCAAGCGCCAGCAGCAGTTCGTGTCGGGCGGTTTGTTCACCTACCCGGCGCTCCAAGCGGCCGACATCCTGCTGTACGACACCAACGAGGTGCCGATCGGTGACGACCAGCGCCAGCACGTGGAGATCACCCGTGACGCAGCGATCCGCTTCAATCATCGCTTCGGCGACACGTTCGTGATCCCCGAGGCGGTCACCCCTGCAGCGGGCGGCCGTGTGATGAGCCTGGCGGACCCCACATCGAAGATGTCCAAGTCGGACGAGTCCGGTGCCGGTTGCGTGTACCTCGTCGACGATCCGAAGGTGATCATGAAGAAGTTCAAGCGCGCCGTCACCGACTCCGACACCGGACCCGATTCGGTGCGCTACGACCGCGAGAACAAGCCTGGCGTCGCCACTCTGCTCGACATCAACGCCGCGCTCACCGGGCGCACCCCGCAGGAGGTCGCCGAGGGCTACGAGCAGTACGGGAAACTCAAGGTCGACACCGGTGAGGCCGTGGTCGAGGCGCTCACCCCGATCCGCGAGCGGTACCACGAGCTGATGGAGGATCGCGGTGAACTGGCCCGACTCCTGAGCGTCGGGTCGGTGAAAGCACGCGAGGTGGCGTCCGTGACCGTCGAGCGGGCCTACGCAGCCATCGGCATGTTGCCCTCTTGAACCGACTGGAGTTGACGTCCGTCGATCGTCGGATCATCGCACTGGCGATCCCAGCCTTCGGGGCGCTCGCCGCGGAACCTCTGTACCGACTCGTCGACACGGCGATCATCGGTCGTATCGGCACCCAGGAACTGGGCGGTGTCGCTGTCGCCGTGTCGATCCTGTCGCTGGTGATCGGCGGGTCGAACTTCCTGGCCTACGGAACCACACAGAGAGTCGCCAACCGTCTGGGCTCCTCGAACACGGTCGGCGCCGCAGATGTCGGTGTGCAGGCCACGTGGCTGGCAGCGATGATCGGCATCGTCGCGGCCCCACTGCTCGCTCTCCTCGCTCGACCGCTCGTGGAACTGCTCGGTGCGAGCGACGACGTGCTCCCCTTCGCCGTGACCTACTTGCGGATCTCGGCGATCGGTGTCCCGTTCGTACTGGTCGGTCTCGCCGCGCAGGGCACCCAACGCGGTGCGAGCGACTACCGCTCCCCGCTGGTCGTGCTCGTCGCGGCGAACATCGTCAATGCGACCGTCGAGGTCGTGCTCGTGTTCGGGTTCGACATGGGCGTTGCCGGCGCTGCGTGGTCGACCGTGATCGCTCAGGTGCTCGCGGGAGCGGCTCTGTTCGTGCTGGCTCGGCCCCATCTCGTCGCCGCATCGTCGATTCGACCGACGTGGATCGAGATGGGGCCGCTCCTCTCGGCGGGTCGGCACCTGTTGCTCCGCGTCGGAGCGATGCTCGTGGTGTTCACCGGGGCCACCTCACTGGCTGCGCGGGTCGATGACGCCACACTCGCCGCGCACTCGATCGCGATCACGATGTTCCTCTTCCTCGCTCTCACTCTCGATGCGCTCGCCGTGCCGACCCAGACCCTGGTCGCAGAGGAGTTGGGTCGAGGCGGCGACGGAGCGTCGGAGGTGAACCGCCGCGCCGTGCGCATGTCACTGATCGTCGGCGTCGGCATCGCTGTTCTGGTCGCGATCGCCGCACCGCTGATCGCTCGGGTGTTCAGCGACGAAGCCGAGGTGATCAGTCGTGCGACGGCGGCGTTGTGGTTCCTGGCCGCGATCATGATTCCCGGCTCGCTCGCCTTCGCCACCGACGGCTCGCTGATCGGTGCGGGCGACTACGCCTTCCTCGGCCGCGCCGCCCTCGGCTACCTCGTGGCCGTGATCCCGATCGCCACCGCCGTCGTCCTCGTCCCCGGCTTCGGCATCGCAGGCATCTGGACCGGCCTGCTGGTGTGGATGACCCTGCGTTCCCTCGTCAACTTCCGCCGCAGCCGAGCCGTTCTCCCCTGACCGCGCGAACCAAATGGTGCAGACACCGTTTGGTTTGCGGCGCCTCCGCCACAGGGCGCTCAGTAGTCGCACACTTCGAGCGTGGCGTATGCAGGTCCGCGCTCGTCGACGAGTTCGATCGTGGCAGGTTCCGAACCCGCTTCCTCGGCGAGACGGGCGCCGATCTCCTCGTGATCGTGGTACAGCCGGAAGCGTTCGGTGCGTGGACCGACGACGGTCGCCACGACGCGACCGAAGGTGCCGAGCCCACACTCCACCTTGCCGATGTCGTGCAGCAGCGCACCGGCCACCTCGGCTCTCGTGGCGCTCGGGCGGGTGTCTGCGAAGCGGCGGGCGACACCGATCGAGTGTCGTCGATCCTGGTTGCTCAACCGGACCCACAGCGCTCGCTCACCATCGAGGAGGTGCTGATCGGCCCACGCTTCGTCTGCCGGCCCCGGTGGCGTCGGCGGGAGCGACGTGGCGAACCGACGAGCGAGGTGAAACGGATGCCGGATCACTTCGCCGAGCGTGCTCACGCGCCCAGTGTGGCGCGTGGATGAGCAGAGCGGTACACGTCCCAGAGACGCTCCTGGCTGACGCGTGTGTAGATCTGCGTGGTCGAGATCGAGACGTGTCCGAGCATCTCCTGCACCACCCGCAGGTCGGCGCCGTGATCGAGGAGGTGGGTGGCGCACGAGTGCCGCAACACGTGTGGCGACAGGTCGTCGGAGATGCCGGCTCGCCGCCCGTACTTCTTCACCACGAGCCACGCAGCTTGGCGAGTGAGGCGCGTCCCGCGCGTGTTCAAGAAGACCGCCTCGGCGTCGCCGCGCCGTTGCCACCGGACCGGCACGAGGCGGGCGCGCCCACGAGCCGAGAACCAGTCGTCGAGTGCTCCGGCAGCCGCTGATCCGAACGGAACGATCCGTTCCTTCGAACCCTTCCCGTAGAGGCGCACGAGGCGTTGGTCGAGGTCGAGATCACCGATCGACAGCCCGACCGCCTCGGAGACGCGTGCTCCCGTTGCATACAGCAGTTCGAGCAGCGCCCGATCGCGGTGATCGATCGGCGCGTGACCTGCGACCGCATCGAGCAGGCTGTTGATCTGGGTCTCGGTCAGGGGCTTGGGGATCCCTGAAGGAACCTTCACGCCTTCCAGTTCGACCGCCGGGTCGTCGGGTCGCAGACCTTCGATGGCGAGGTAGCGGTGCAGCATGCGAATCGCTGCGAGTTGACGTGCGATCGACGACGTGGCCGAGTCCGATGCCTTGCGTTCGCCCACGAACGCGACGAGATCGTCGTGGTCGACGTCGAGCAGGCCGTGTCCACGTGTGGTGAGCCACGCGCAGTAGGTCCGCAGGTCGCGACGGTACGCCGCCAGCGTGTTCGCCGACCGACCCTTCTCCGCGAGCATCCACGCCAGGAACTCCTCGGCCTCGATCGGCAGCGGCTCGCGAGCCAACCGAGCGACCTGTCAGGCCCCGTCGGCGAGACGCAACCGACGTTCGGTGAGCAGCAGACCCGTCACCGTCTTGGAGTCGCGGATCTGCCCCGAGTCGATCATCGCCAGCGCCTCGGCGAGTGGGACGTGGAGGAGTTCCATGAAGTCCTCTTCCGGCCCCTGCCGGTCGGTGGGCACGGGTGTGCATTCGGTGGCCAGGTAGATCGTGATCACCGAATCGGTCATGCCCGGCGACGGATACTGCTCGATCAGCAGCTCGAGGCGGTCCGACGACAGACCGGCCTCCTCGATCAGTTCACGGCGTGCCACCTCGGCGGTGTCCTCACCCTCGATGTCGCGCATCCCGGCCGGGATCTCGATGACGTTCTCCTCGTACGGCGGTCGGTACTGCGACACGAGCACCACCGACGGGTTCCCCTCCGCATCGAAGATCAGCGGAACGACGCCCACCGCACCGGGTGAGCGCACGATGTCACGGTGGAACCGACGTCCGTCGGGTGCCTCGAACTCGGCGGTGGCCACGTGCCACACGTACCCCTGGTGGACCAGCGCCTCCTCGACCCGCCGGAACCCCGCCATCAGGCCGACACGTCAGCGGAGGGCGCCGACTCGATGCGTTCGCTCCGGTGCCTCAGCGCAGCGGCGATCAACTCACGGAACAGCGGGTGTGGGCGATCGGGTCGGCTCTTGAACTCGGGGTGCGCCTGCGTGGCGACCCAGAAGGGGTGACCCGGCAGTTCGATGAATTCGACCAACTTGTTGTCGGGCGACGTGCCCGAGCACCACAGGCCCTCGCTCTCGAGCTGCGCCCGGTAGCGGTCGTTGAACTCGTAGCGGTGGCGATGCCGTTCGGACACCACCGTCTCGCCGTACGCCTTGGCGACCTGACTCTCGTTCGCGAGCACGGCGTAGTGCGCGCCGAGCCGCATCGTGCCACCCTTGTCCTCGATGCCGCGCTGTTCGAGCATCAGGTCGATCACCGGGTGTGCCGCGGCAGGCTCGAACTCGGTGGAGTTCGCGCCGGTCAGACCTGCGACGTTGCGGGCGAAGTCGATCGTCATCGCCTGCAGCCCCAAGCAGATTCCGAGGCAGGGCATGGCGTTCTCACGTGTGTACCGGGCTGCTGCGATCTTGCCTTCGACACCGCGATGCCCGAATCCTCCGGGGATGACGATGCCGTCGAGGTGACCGAGTTGACCGTCCGCGAGCATCCCTTCGACACTCTCGGACTGGATCCAGTCGATCTCGACGGCCGCTCCGTGGTGGAACCCGGCGTGCTTCAGGCTCTCGACCACCGACAGATAGGCGTCGGGGAGTTCGATGTACTTGCCGATCAGGCCGATCCGCACCGGATCGGTGGCAGCCTCGACCTTGTCGACCACCCGCTGCCATGACGACAGGTCGACCTCGTCGTCGATGCGCAGCACGTCGCACACGAACGTGTCGAGCCCCTCCTCGTGGAAGATCAGCGGGAGTTCGTAGATGTTGCGGGCATCGGCGGCATTGATGACAGCGCGACGGTCGACGTCGCACATGTTGGAGATCTTCGTCTTCAGATCGTCGGACAACGGCTTCTCGGAACGGCAGACGATGACGTCGGGCTGGATGCCCCGTGACCGCAGTTCGGTGACCGAGTGCTGCGTGGGCTTCGTCTTCTGCTCACCCGACGGGCCGATGAACGGCACCAGCGTGACGTGGATGTAGCACACGTTGTCGCGCCCGACCTGGTTGCGGAACTGACGGATGGCTTCGAGGAACGGGAGGATCTCGATGTCGCCCACGGTGCCGCCCACCTCGGTGATCACCACGTCGACGTCCTGCTGGGCGACGCGCTCGACGCGTCGCTTGATCTCGTCGGTGATGTGTGGGATGACCTGCACCGTCTTGCCGAGGTAGTCACCGCGCCGTTCGGCTTCCATGACCGACTTGTAGATCGATCCGGTGGTGGCGTTGGAGTTGCGGGACAGGTTCTCGTCGATGAAGCGTTCGTAGTGACCGAGGTCGAGGTCGGTTTCGCCGCCGTCGTCGGTGACGAAGACCTCGCCGTGTTCGAACGGGTTCATCGTGCCGGGATCGAGGTTGATGTACGGATCGAGCTTCTGGAGCGTGACCCGCAGCCCGCGCAGCTTGAGGAGACGGCCGAGCGACGACGCCGTGAGACCCTTGCCGAGTGCGCTCGCGACCCCACCGGTCACGAAGATGTGCTTGGTCATGGGAACCCTCCGTCTCAAATGCGTCTCGACGACACGACGGGATGTGACCGTATCACTCGCCGAGCGCGGAACTTCACGCGAGTAGTTCCTGGGCGTGCCTGCGAGCCGATTCGCTCGTGGACCCCGAGAGCATGCGGGCCAACTCCTCGACCCGCTCGTCGCCGTCGAGGCGTCGCGCCGACGCGAAGGTCGCGCCGCCTCGGACCGTCTTGGACACCGAGATCTGAGCATCGGCGGCGGCTGCGACCTGCGCGAGGTGCGTGACGACCAGTACCTGATGGTGCCGAGCGAGGCCGGCCAGCGCGTCACCCACTGCCTGCGCAGCCTCGCCACCGATCCCGGCGTCGACCTCGTCGAACACGAGGGTCTCGACCGAGGAGTCCGAGCCACCCGCATCGGCGAGGACGAGGCGCAGGGCCAGCATCGACCGGGCCAACTCGCCGCCGGAGGCGACCCGGTTCAACGCCAGCAGCGGAGCGCCCGGGTTGGCGGCGAGCAGGAACTGCACCCGGTCACCCGGATGATCCTCGGCATGCTCACCGACTTCGACGGCCACGGCTGCATTCGCCATGGCGAGCGTGTGCAATCGCTTCTCGACTGCAGTCCCGAGCGGCCCGGCGGCCGCACGTCGAGCGCGCCCGACATCCACGGCGGCCGCCCGTTCCTCGGCGAGGGCGTCGACCCGCTCGGTGTCGAGAGCGGCCGCACGCTGGTCGTGGGACTCCAACTCGCGCAGACGGTCCTCGGTCTCGGCGTGGTACGCCATCACCGCAGCCAGGTCGTCGCCGTACTTTCGCCGCATGTCGGCGAGCAGTTGCCGGCGCTCACGCACTTCGTCGAGGCGTGTCGGCGACTCGTCGATGCCATCGGTGAGGTCGCGTGCGGCGGCGACCAGATCGTCCAATTCGGCGAGTACTTCGCGGAGGCGTGACGCCACCTCGTCGAACGGGCGACGGCCGTCGACTGCTGCCAGTGCGACGCCCACGGCCTCGCGAGCGCCGTCGTCGCCGCCGAGCGCCTCGTGAGCGGTGCCGCCGGCCTCACGGTGCGCCGCCGCATCGGCCAGCACCGACTCCTCGGCATCGAGCGTGTCGTCCTCGGTGGCGTCGTCGATCCCGGCTGCGTCGAGTTCGTCGACCTGGAACCGCAACAGGTCGATCTCACGCGCCCGCAGGCGCTCGTCGCCGCCCAGGGCGGCGAGTGACGCATCGATCTCGGTGAGGCGCGCCCGTGCCGATCGCAGCGGCGAGAGGTCGACGTCTCCGAAACGATCGAGAGCCTCGCGCTGCGTTGCGACGGACAGGAGGGACTGGTGCGCGTGCTGGCCGTGGAGGTCGACCATCTCCCCCGCGATCTCGACCAGTGCTCCCACGGTCGCCAAACGGCCGTCGACATAGGCGCGTGATCGGCCATCCGCCGGCACGACGCGCGCCAGAATCCGCTCGGTGCCGTCGTGACCGACGAATCGACCTTCGACGCGGGCCTCGCCGGCGCCGTGGCGCACCATCGTGGAGTCGGCCCGGCCACCGACCAGCAGTTCGATCGCCTCGACCAGCATCGTCTTGCCGGCGCCGGTTTCACCGGTCAGCGCAGTGAGGCCGTTGCCGAGGACGAGGTCGAGTTCCTCGATCACCCCGAGGTTCTCGATGTGGAGTTCGCTCAGCATCCTCCACATTCAACCACGGGGGTACTCCACAATCGGACACCTGTTCGATTCAGGTCGACTTCATCGGTCGGCGAGACCGAATTTCGACTTGAGGATCTGGTGGTAGCGGTACGCGCCGAACCGCACGAAACGGGCGGTTGCTGCCGACGGGCTGCACGCGACGACGTCGCCGGGTTCCAGGACGGCGGTGGGTTGACCGTCGACGGCCACGTCGGCGCGTCGATGCCCCGCCACCTCGATCTCGACGACCTCGTCGGGACTCAGCACCAGCGACCGGTCGAACAGCATGTGCGGCGACACCGGCGTGAGCAGGATCGCCCGATGCCGGGGCGACACGATCGGGCCACGTGCCGACAGCGAGTACGCAGTCGACCCGGTCGGTGTGGACACGATCAGGCCGTCGGCCTCGTAGTGCGTGAACGGATCACCGTCGATGCGCGCCAGCAGGCGCACCGTGTGCCCGGATTGGTTCTTCTCCACGACCGCCTCGTTCAGCGCCCGCCCGACCAACACCCCGTTCACGGCCACGTCGAGCATCATCCGTTCGTCGATGTGCCACTCCCCCGCCTCGGCACCGAGAGCGAAGCGGTCGAGTGCGTTGGTCAGCCCGTCGGGTTCGACCTCCGTCAGGTATCCGAGCGAGCCGAGGTTGACACCGATCAACGGGACGGCGTGCCCGTCCAGTAGTTCGACGCTGCGCAGCATGGTGCCATCGCCACCGAGACTCACGACGACGTCAGCGTCGTGGAGCGGACGACTGTCCGCGAACTGTGCGAGGTCGAGTCGTTCGGCATCCCCGGGTGGCATCCAGAACGCGACGTCGTGCACCGCGCACCAGTTGGCCACTGCTGCCGAATGCTCCGGTGTCTCGGGACGCTCGTGATGGGCGACGAGGACCAGTCGCTCGAGAGTCATCGTGCGGACGCCGGCGTCGTGGCGTGGACGAGGAACTCGATGTTGCCGTCGGCGCCCGTGATCGGCGACGTCGTCCAGCCGACGACTCTGCAGCCCGCGTCGACGAGTGCCCGATCGATCTCGGACCGGACCCGATCATGGATGTCGGGATCGGTGACGACGCCCTTGCCGCGGCTCACCTCGGTGCGACCGGCCTCGAACTGTGGCTTGACGAGCAGCACCATGAAGCCCCCAGGGTGACACACGGCGACGACCGGAGCGATGACCAGGCGCAACGAGATGAACGAGAGGTCGCCGACCACGCCGTCCACGAGCCCGCCGATCAGGTCTGCGTCGATCGCCCGGATGTTCTGGCGCTCGAGGTTGACGACCCGCTCGTCGCCACGCAGCCGCTCGTGGAGTTGCCCGTGGCCGACGTCGACCGCCACGACCTGGCGAGCACCACGCTGCAACAGGCAGTCGGTGAAACCTCCGGTGGATGCTCCGGCGTCGAGCACCCTGAGCCCACCGACATCGACCTCGAACTCGCTCAGTGCGTGCTCGAGCTTCTCGGCCCCGCGCCCGACGAAGCGGGCGGGAGGTCCGTCGACGACGATCGCATCACCCGGCGACACCTGACGCGACGCCTTGGCGGCGACGGCACCGTTGACGAACACGCGGTCGGCTTCGATCAACTGCTGCGCCGCCGTGCGACTCGGTGCGAGGTCGCGCCGAAGGAGTTCGGCGTCGAGCCGCCGTCGTGCGGCCATCGGTGCAGCGGGGTCAGCGCGCCGTGCGCTTGGTGGCGACCTTGCGGACGCCCGACGATCCGACGGCTTTCTTGGCAGCCGACTTCTTGCGGGCGGGAGCCTTCTTGGCTGCAGCCTTCTTCGCTGCAGTCTTCTTCGCTGCAGTCTTCTTCGCTGCAACCTTCTTCGCGGCGGCCTTCTTGGCTGCAGCCTTCTTCTTCGGCGCGACCTTCTTCGCCACGGCCTCGACGTCGTCGGCGACGGGGGTCTTGGAGTCGCCGACACGATCGGCGAGCTTCTCGGCGAGGTCCTCGAATCGATCTTCGAGGGTGTCGAAGCGCTCCGACATCCAGCTCACCTGCTTGGACACTTCACGCTGGATGATCTCGCTGACCTTCTCCGAGGTGTCCTTGCCGCGCTCGACGAGGCCCGAGACGAGCTTCTCGGTGTCGCGACGGGGTGCCTCACCGGCCTTGACCAGTTGCGACACGACCGACTCGGCCTGTTTGCGGGTCATCTCACCGAACTGCACACCGGCGTCGAGGAGTCGTTGGAGCGTGGATTGAGCCATCGGAGGAGGTTACTGGAGGGATTCGACCACAGCCGCGAGGTCGCGATGCGTGCCCTGTCCGGCTGCGGTGACGCCGGTTTCGACCAGTGCGAACCCGCAGCCGATGCGCTCGGCGAACAGCCCATCGGTCTCGGGTCGATCACCGATCATGAGCAGCGAAGACGGCGATGCATCGACGAGTCGCACGACGAGGTCGGCCATCGGCTGCTCGGGCTTGCCGGCGAACATCGCCTCCACTCCGCCGACCGCTGCGATCGCTGCCACGATCGACCCGCCACCCGGCTCCAGACCGTGCGGCGTCGGGTACGTCGTGTCGCTGTTGGTGCCGATCAGCCGTGCGCCGTCGAGAACGGCACGCCCGGCGACACGCATCCGGTCGTAGTCGAAGTCACGGTGGAGTCCGACCACGACGGCATCGACCGGACCGTCGAGGTCCGTGCCGTCGTTGACGACGGAGACCGCATCCGCTGATTCGACTGCCTCGACGATGCCGGCCCCGCCGGCGACCAGCACGCGCTCGCCAGGGGACAGCAACGACGCTGCAGCCATCGACGACGACACCACGTCGCCCTGCGCATCGATTCCGATCGCAGCGAGCGACGCTTCGTGTTCGGCCACGAGCGCTGCGGAGTTGTTCGTGACGAACAGCACTCGTCGACCCGAGGCGCGTAGCTGGGCGATCGCGTCGACCGCTCCAGGGATCGGTTCGTGAGCGAGCCAGACCACGCCGTCCAGGTCACAGAGCACGGTGCGGACTTCGTCTGGCATCCTGTGAGCGTGCCACGGTTCACTCCCTTCCCCGCCCTGCGCTACTGCGACCCGACGATCGACGACCTGATCGCGCCGCCGTACGACGTGCTGTCCGATGCCGACCTCGACGCGCTCAACGCACGAGACGAGTTCAGCATCACCCACGTCGACGTCCCCCGGGAGTCCGATGGGCCCGGGCGCTACGACCGCGCCGGTGCCACGCTGCGCGCATGGATCGACGCCGGAGTGATGGCGTACGACGATCAGCCGACCTACACCCTGTACCGACTGGCGTTCACCGACGCCGCCGGGGCCGACCGCCACATCGTCGGCGTGCTCGGAGGCCTGGAGGTCGGCCCGTACGGAGAGTGTGGCGTGCTCCCCCACGAGCGCATCACGCCCAAGGCGTCGACCGACCGCCTGGACCTCACGCGGTCCACGCGCGCCAACATGTCGCCGATCTGGGGACTGTCGCTGGCCGACGGGCTGACCGACCTGTTGACCGAACCGGGTGACGTCATCGCAACGGTGACGATCGACGGAGTGACCCACTCCGTCGAGCGCGTCGGCGACCCGGACCGCATCGCCGCGATCGGCGCGAAGTTGGCGACCGACGACGTCCTGATCGCCGATGGCCATCACCGCTACGGCGTTGCCCAGAAGTTCCGTGACGAGACCCGGGTCGCCACTGGACGTCAGGACACCGACGCCGAGGACACCCTCGCTTTCGTCAGCGAACTGGTTGCCGATCAACTCAGCGTCGAAGCGATCCATCGTCTCTACAGCGACATCCACGTCGACGACCTGGTCGCCGCTCTGGACGCAGGCTTCGATCGCTCCCCCGCTCCGGCTCCGGACGCGGCAACGCTCGCCGAGATGGAGACCAGGGGCGCGCTGTGCCTCGTGCGGCCAGACGGATCGGCCGAGTGGCTCACACCGAAACCGGGCGCATTCGACGACGTGCGAGCCCTCGACGGCCTCTGGCTCGAAGAACTCCTCTCGGGAGTCGAGCACTCCGTCACGTACCAGCACGGTGTCGACCGGGTGGTGGACGCCGTCGTTCACGGAGACGCCCACGCTGCCGTCCTGATCCGGCCGGTCAGCGTGGCCGAGATCGAGCGCACCGCTCGGGAGGGCGTGGTGATGCCCCCGAAGTCGACCTTCTTCACGCCGAAGCTGCTCACCGGGCTCGTCGTGCGGCCCCTCACCTGAGGAGCGCTTCGGCGACCGAGGCGATGGCCGAACGCACCGACTTGGCGCGTCGGGCGGGGATGACCGTCTCGGCGATCACCTCTGTGCGCGACTGCGTCTGCCCGCCGACACGGAAGAAGCGCCGTCGCACGGTTCCGACCACGACGAGGTGATTGCCGCTGACGATCGTGGACTGCTGTGCGGGAGTGGGGTCGTGCCAGGCGATCGGGACCGAGATGTTGTCGCCGTCGACCGGGGTGTTCAGATCGAACTGGACGACGACGGTCCCCGTCTTGAGTTCACGGATCGTCGGGTCGGAGGTGATCGTTCCGGCCACGACGACCGTGTTGATGCTGCCGGTGTCGATGGTGTTCTGGGTGCCCATGTGAGTTCTCCGCGTGTGTGGGAAACGAATGCATGGGAGGAGTCGGTCCTTCGCACGGTAGCGAGGGGGTACTCCACGGTTTCGGTGACGGAATGCGAAACACCGGAATCCCTCGGAAGCAGCGGACGGTGTGAGAGGTTTGCTGGTCACGATGCTCGACTCCGCCCTGCGACCCGTGAAGGACCGGTTGCTCATACCGCTCACGAAGACGGCGATCGTGCGTGTCCACCCGACGATCATCTCCTTCGTCGGGCTGCTGCTGAGCCTCGGCGCCGCTGTCGCGGCCTCGCAACGACTGGCCGCAGTCGCCGTGGCGGCATGGCTTGCGGGACGTGTTGCGGACGGACTCGACGGACTGGCCGCACGCTCGTCCGGGCGCGAGAGCGACCTCGGCGGGTTGCTCGACTTCACGTTCGACACCATCGGCTACGCGACGATCCCGATCGGCGTGGCGTTCGGCCTCGACACTCGAGCGGCATGGATCGTCACCGCCGTGCTGCTCGCGACGTTCTACCTCAACGCGGTGTCGCTCGGGTACGTCGCAGCGCTGCTCGAGAAACGCGGACTCGACGCAGCCACCCAGCGACGCGCGACGAGCGCGGTCCTGCCTCGCGGGCTCGTCGAGGGCACCGAGACGATCGTGTTCTTCACGCTCGCTCTCGCCTTCATCGACGGGTCACCATGGATCTGGTCGGCGATGGCCGCACTCGTCACGATCACCGCACTGGAACGGGTCCGCTGGGCTGCCCGGGAACTGACGTGAGCGCATCCACGCGTACCTGGGTGCAGCGCGGCGTGGTCGCTGCGATCTGGCTCGCAGCATTCCTGATCTGGCGGAACCACCAGACCTCGAACGATCTCTCGACCACCCAGGCGGGCCAACGTTTCATCGACGCCGTCGAGGAGACGTGGTGGGGCATCCTCGCCTACATCGGCGTCTATCTGGTCCGCCCCGTCGTGTTGTTCCCCGCGTCGATCCTCACGATCATGGGCGGCGTCCTGTTCGGACCCCTCGTCGGCGTCATCGTGGTGATCGTGGCGTCGAACACCTCGGCGATGATCGCTTTCGGCATCGGCCGTCTCCTCGGACGTGCCCCCGGTATCGACCAGGACGAAGCGGCCACCGACGAGTCCTTCATCGCTAAGTGGAGCACGAAGCTGCGTGAGAACAGCTTCGAGACGGTCTTCGTGATGCGGTTGCTGTTCCTCCCCTACGACCTGGTCAACTACGCGTGCGGTGCGATGAGGATCCGGTGGACCTCGTTCCTGCTCGCCACGGCACTCGGATCGATCCCCGGCACCATCTCCTTCGTCCTGCTCGGTGCGTCGCTCGAACGCGTCGACATGGGCCTCGACGGGATCGATCCGCTCGCCATCGTGGCGAGCGTCGCGATCTTCGTCATCAGTATCGTCATCTCCCGAGTCGTCGAGAAGAGGCAAGCCATCACATGAGCAAGACCTACAAAGCAGCTGTCATCGGTGCCGGATCGGGTGGCCTGACGCTGGCCATCGGACTCGCCGGCTTCGGCCACGACATCGCTCTGATCGAAGCCGGAAAGGTCGGCGGCGACTGCACCAACGTCGGCTGCGTCCCTTCCAAGGCGCTGCTGCATGCGGCGGCGGAAGGCCTCGACGACCCGTTCGGGTACGTGCGATCCAAGCGCGATGAACTGAATCAGCGCGAAGACCACGAGATGGTCGAGCACGAGCAGATCGAACTGATCCGTGGCTACGGGCGCCTCACCGGGCGGACCGACCCGCACGTCGTGGAGGTCACCGCACAGGACGGCACCGTCACCGAGATCACAGCGGAGCACGTGATCGTCTGTGCGGGTTCCCAGCCGGTCGAGTTCCCGATCGACGGCCTCGACCCGGCACGACTGCTCACCAACGAATCGATCTTCGAGCTCACCGAGGTGCCGTCGAAGATCGTGCTGATCGGAGGTGGCGCGATCTCGCTCGAGATGGCCACGGCGTTCCGTGACCTCGGCAGCGAGGTGGAGATCGTCGAGCTGCAGGAGCGACTGATCGGCAACGACGACCCCCTCGTGTCCAGCACCATCCGGGCCGCTCTCGAGGCGCGCGACGTGAAGGTGCACCTCGACACGTCGATCGAGCGGTTCGACGGGACGACCGCCCACCTCGGCAACGGCTCCAGGATCGACGACGTCGACAAGGTGCTGCTGGCCGTTGGCCGAAAGGCGCGCTTCGGGGACCTCGGGCTGGACGCAGCCGGCGTCGAGACGTACGAGCGGGGCATCGTCGCCGACAGTTGGGGCAAGACGAACGTCGACGAGATCTGGGCGGTCGGCGACGTCACCGGCAACACGCTCACCACCCACGGAGCCAACTCGATCGGCCGTCGTTGCATTCGCGCCATCGCGCTTCCGTTGCCGAACGTCGGAGCGCCCCGAGTGCAGGCCAACGCCGTGTACTCGCGCCCCGAGATCGCCTCGGTCGGGATCACGATCGAGGAACTGGACGCGCTCCCGAAAGTCGGCCGCGTGCGCTACGAGAAGCAGTTGAGCGAGATCGATCGCGGGTTCACCGATGATCGTGAACACGGTGTGGTCGTTGTCGATGCCGAGCGGTTCACGGGGAAGATCCTCCGAGCGGCGATCGTCGGCCCCGGCGCCTCGGAGATGATCGGCATGTTCACGATGATGATCGACCACGGGATCGGCCTCCGCAAGCTCTTCGGCCAGGTCCACCCCTACCCGTCGTACTCGCAGGCGATCGGCCTGATCGCCGACGAGTTCGCAGGTGACACCTACCGGTCGTTGCCGAAGGAGTGGCTGGCGATGATGCGCGGACGCATCACGCAGCGGTTGCGCCGTTGACCGCCAGTTGGTGGTTTCCCGAGACCGACACCGGCGTCGTCGTCCAGGCGATCGTGACGCTGCTCATCGCCCTCCTCATCGGCATCGTGGTCCGCCGGGAGTCGTCACTGGTGCTGCTCGTGGTCGGGATCACGATGGTCACCATGGGCTGGTACGGCATCCGCGGACTGCACTAGACCGGTGGGCGTGACCGATCAGCGAACACTGCGCGAGCAACTGGCCGACCTGCCACTCGAACGCCAGGTCGCCCTGCTGTCGGGCGGGTCGTTCTGGGGCTCCGAGGCGATCCCCGAACTCGATCTGGTCACCGTCACGCTGACCGATGGTCCGCACGGTGTGCGACGCCAACCCGACGGTGCCGACCACCTGGGCATCGGCGATTCCGTCCCGGCCACGTGCTTCCCCACCGCGTCCTGTCTCGCCGCGAGCTGGGACCCTGAACTGCTCGACGAAGTCGGCGCAGCGCTCGGGCGCGAGGCCCTCGCCGGAGGCGTGGGTGTGCTGCTCGGACCGGGCATGAACATCAAACGGCATCCGGGCGGCGGCCGGAACTTCGAGTACTTCTCCGAGGACCCGCTGCTCTCCGGTCGCCTCGCTGCCGGGATGATCCGGGGCATCCAGTCCACCGGCGTGGCTGCCTGCCCCAAGCACTTCGTGGCCAACAACCTGGAGTCCTACCGGATGGTCTCGGACTCGGTCGTCGACGAACGAACGCTGCATGAGCTGTATCTGCGCGGCTTCGAGATCGCTGTCCGCGACGCCCGTCCTCGGACGATCATGACCGCCTACAACCTGGTCAACGGCGAGTACGTGGCGGACAGTCACCGCCTGCTGCAACAGGTGCTGCGTGACGAGTGGGGTTTCGACGGCCTGGTCGTGACGGACTGGGGCGGCATCAACGACCGGGTCGCCGGCATCCGTGCCGGCGTGGATCTGGAGATGCCGTCGTCGGGCGGCGCGCACGACGGCGCAGTCGTCGATGCGGTCGAATCGGGTGATCTCGACGCGGACCTGGTCCTCGACCGCGTCGCTGCGGTCGCCCGCCTGCTGCACGAGGCCGAGTCCGGCCCCGCTCTGCCCGTCGACGAGGTCGAGCACCACCGCCTCGCCCGACGGGCCGCTGCAGCCGGCACCGTGCTGCTCACCAACGACGGCATCCTGCCCCTCGATGCGTCACTCGACGTGGCGATCATCGGCGGATTCGCCGCGGAGCCCCGCTACCAGGGCGCCGGGAGTTCGCAGGTCGTCCCGACTCGACTCGACGATGCCCGACGCCACCTCGAAGAGCGTTTGACCGGACGGGTCCGCTTCCTGTCGGGGTACGACGACGTCCGTGCCGCCGCGGAACTGGCAGGCGACGCCGACGTGGCCGTCGTGTTCGTCGGGCTGCCGGGGATCGACGAGGCCGAGGGGTACGACCGCTCGACGCTCGCCCTGCCCGCCGCTCACGACCAACTCGTCACGGCGGTGTGTGCCGCCAACCCGCGCACGGTCGTGGTGCTCGCGAACGGCGCACCGGTTCTGATGCCGTGGGCCGATCGCCCCGCTGCGATCGTCGAGTCCTACCTCGGCGGACAGGCTGCGGGCAGCGCGGTCACCTCGGTGCTGGTGGGCGACACGGAACCCGGCGGTCGGCTCGCCGAGAGCTTCCCTGCATCGATGGTGTTCCCGTCGGAGGAGAACTTCGCCGGCTCGACCCGCCAGGTCCAGTATCGCGAGGGCTTGTATGTCGGCTACCGCTTCCACGACACGGCGGAAGTGGCCGCGCACTTCGCCTTCGGTCACGGGCTGTCGTACACGTCGTTCGACTGGACCGAGGTGCGTGTCGACGAGCGCACGGTCCGCGTCATCGTCACCAACACCGGCGAACGCTCAGGCAGCGACGTGGTCCAGGTCTACGTGCACGACGTGGAGTCGACGGTGTACCGACCCGACAAGCAACTCGCCGGGTTCGCGAAGGTCCACCTCGCCCCCGGCGCGTCGGCGGACGTGGAGATCACCCTCGACGAGCGTTCGTTCGCGTACTACGACGTCGACGATTCACGTTGGCGCACCGAAACGGGTGCGTTCGACGTGATCGTGGCGCGCTCCTCGGTCGACGTCCATGCCACCGTGAGGATCGACATCGAAGGTGAGACGATCACGGCACCACCCACCGGCGCGGCCGGGCCGGGCCGTCGACGTTTCGTCGCGACCGCGACCGAGTTCGAGCAGATGCTCGGGCGACCGATCCCCCCTCCGGTCCCGGTGCTGCCGTTCACCGTCAACACCGTCGTCGACGAACTCGGCGCCACCCGTCTCGGTCGACTTGCCCAGCGGGCCTTCTTGAAGGTGGCCGACCGTCAAACGGCCAAGTTGCTCGGCGACGATCCGGACCCCGTGCTCGTGGCGCTCAGTCAGCGGATGATCCGCGAAGCACCGCTGCGGTTCCTCGTGTCGATGAGCGGCGGAAGTGGATCGATCAAGGCCTTCGACGGCTTGACCAGGCTGTTGAGCGCGCTGCGCATCACCGGGCGTCGCGCCTGAGGTCGAGTCGTTGCTCTAGATTCCGAGCATGAACGACACGATCCGCTGGGGCATCGCCTCGACCGGCAACATCTCGGCATCGATGGCCACAGCACTGGCGGGAATCGACGGCGCCGACCTCGTGGCGGTGGGTTCACGCTCGCAGGAGAGCGCCGACTCCTTCGCCTCCGAGCACTCGATCCCCAAAGCTCACGGATCGCACGCGGACCTGTGTGCCGACCCCGACGTCGACGTGATCTACATCGGGTCGCCCCACAGCGAACACCACGACATGACCATCGAGGCGCTCGACGCCGGCAAGCACGTGCTGTGCGAGAAGGCGTTCGCACTGAACCGACCCGACGCCGAGGCGATGATCGCGGCGGCGCAGCGCAACGAACGATTCCTGATGGAAGCGATGTGGAGTTGGTTCATGCCGGGGTGGCATGAACTCCGCAAGCGCATCGAGGACGGGGCGATCGGCGAGATCGTGTCGATCGACGCCAACTTCGGGCTGCGGATCACCGACCCCGATGGTCGGCACCGCCGCCTCGACATCGGCGGTGGTGCCCTGCTCGACCTTGGCATCTATCCGCTGTCGATCGCCCGCTTCCTGCTCGGCGAACCGACCGACGTGCGTGCACTCGGACGCCTCACCGCCGGTGGGGCAGATGCTGCCGTGGCCGGAACGATGCTCCATGAATCCGGGGCAGTCACGACGTTCTCCACGTCGCTCGACGCCGAGTCCGATCTCACGGCGCGTGTCGTGGGGACCGCGGGCCTCGTCGAGATCCATGCGCCGTTCTGGTGCCCGTCGGCGTTCACGGTCACGATCGATGGCGAGGACGAGCGGGTGGAGACGCCGCATCGCGGACTCGCCCACGAAGCCGAACACGTGATGGAGCGCATCCGTGCCGGGTACCTCGAGTCCGACGTCCAGACGTGGAATGCCACGCTGGCGAACATGGAGTTGATGGACGAGATCCGCCGTCAGATCGGCGTGTTCTACCCGTCCGAGATCGGGTAGTCGGCGTACGACGCCTTGAAAACGCCCTGATGCAGCAGCACCGTCGCAGCATGGACACCTGACGCCGTGTCGGTCACCGTCGACTCCGTCCAGTACGACTCGACCGCTCGACTCTGACCGATGCCGACCAGCGTGTGGACGATGTCGTACGGGCGTCCCACGAAGACCGGGCCGGCGACGAAGCGCACTTCGAGGTCGATGAACAACCCGATCGCTGGACCCCTCACCGGGAAGTGAGCGCCCGCCTGATGAGCCAGGACGCTGAGCATCTCGGTCGGCACGATCGCCCCACCCCACGGCGACTCGCCGTCGTACCAACCCGACCGCTCCGTGATGCTGTCCAGCTTCTGCGCGAGGGTGAACGGGTAGAGCGCGCCGTTGTGCGAGTCGAGATCCATCGTCACGGTGACCGGTTGCGTCGTCATCCCGATCTCCAGTTGATCGACGATGTGCAACTCGCCGGGGTCACCGAGCCCGCGCTCGCGACGCACGTCGAGTTCGCTCGACGTGTCGGTGCCGATGGACGCCGTGCCGTTCAGGACGGGCGTCCCGTCGGACTGCACGGCGTGGATCGAGGCCGAATGATCGCCGTGCGGAGTGAGCGAGGCCTGCACCTCCTCGCCCTCGACCACCATCGTCACGAAGTGCGAACTGATGCACCCCGACTCGAACCAGGCCTGCCCCCAGTGCTCGACCGCAAGGGCATCGAACTGACTGAAGTGTGTCGGGCCTTCGATCGGCGCCCCGGCCAGGCCGAGCTTGGCCGCTTCGGCGTCGTCGTGGACGCTCGCATGTCCGCCGTACTCCTGGTCGTGCAGCATCTGAGCCGGGGCGCGGAACGGCCCGGTGAGGGTGCCGTCGTCGCTCTGCGTGATGTCGGTCTGGAAGGTCATGCTGCGATCGTGGCACATCGACCCGTCACGGGTCATCGGTCGAACCCATCGGACGGTTCGTTCGATTCGTTGCGGGCGCGACGCGCCGACGCCTGCTGGCCGTCGTCCTCGTAGCGCACGGTCACCGATTGGAAGCCCTTGAACTGTTGGGAGTTGACCGCTTCGAAATACGCGCGCTGGTCGGCCTCGGTGAGATCCACATTGTCCGTGAAGGGTGTCAGGAGGGCTCGCGGATACAGCCGTCGAACGACGACCACGTTGATCTCCGATCCGATCACGATGCCCACGGCGGCGAGGAAGATCCAGGCGAGCAGACCGAGCACGAGCGCGAACACTCCGTAGGTTCCGTTCGACCCCTGGACTCCGCTCCCGACGAACACCGCACCAAAGACCTGCAACAGCTGCCAGATCGACGCGGCAACGATCGCTCCGGGAACGGTGTCGCGTCGCCGAACGCCGTCGGGGCGGAAGATCCTGAACATCACGACGAAGACCACTCCGTTGACGAGGATCGAGATGCCGAGAGCCACCAGCGTCCTCCATCGGCCGAGATCGGCGCCGAACGCGTCGGCGTTCGACCCGGCACCCGAGAGCACCGTGGTGGCGACGACGGCGATGCCGGCCACGGCGATGAGTCGAAGACTTCTCAGCCGTGCACGGATGGGATTCGGTCGGCGGTTGCGCGGCACCGACCAGGTGACATTGATTGCATTCTGGATCGCCTGAGCGAAGCCGAGGGCGCCGTACACGGCGACGAGGCCGCCGACGATGATCGCTCCGACGCTGCCCTGGAGGCCCTGCGGATCGGCGAGTTGGTCACCGATGACCGGGAACTGACTGAGTGTGGAGTCGAGGATCCGCTGCTGCAGTTCGGGTCGCCCGTCGAGGACGAAGCCCAGGACCGAAGTGAGCAGCAGCAGGAGTGGGAACAGCGACAGGAATCCGTAGTAGGCGACGAGCGCCGCGAGGTACGGTCCCTGGTCCTCGACGAACTTGTAGATCACCCCGATCGGGAAGCCGACGACCCGGTGACGACGCTGGAAGGCGTCCGCCCTCTCCGTCAGCGACGTCCCTTCCTCACCGCCGACGCCGTCAACCACCGATCCAGTCTGCCCGCATCCAGGGGCGGGGAGCGGTTGTCCTGCCGAAATCGATTCCGTCTCGGTGCCAGACGAGCCGAGGTCGTTCGGCTTGTCCTCGAGTGTGAGGTTGGAACCGACGGACGACAGCTTCATGCCACTGGCATCCGGAAGAAGAAGCCGTCAGTCTGGTCCCGTCTCGGCAGCCGGCATCGGTCGATTCCGAGGTCGACTGGTGTATCACCCCTGCTCAGACGGCTGGGGAAACTCTGGAGTACCCCCGTGCTTGTATGGATTGCGTGACGGTGATCGAGCGAGAAACTCCAGCGGGAGCTGAGGCGACCGGGGTGGTGGCGGGGCGCGAGCCGTTCCTCGCACTCGCCGTGGTCCACGACGCGCTGGACGATCT
>JBBSOH010000022.1:0-24471 GCA_038259945.1 Acidimicrobiales bacterium | reverse complement strand
CTGCCCCGGTCGAGCATGCCTTCGAGCTTCTCGAGTTGCGAAGCGACGTCGGTTCCGCTGTTCCCGGAGATGGTGAAACGTCGAGCTTCGTTCGCCTCCATCTGCGTGTGGATCTCGCGCTGGACACGGTCCGGGTTGTGGATGTCGGTGAACCGCTGCTGGCCGTCTTCACCGCCGGATTCGATGACCAGGTCGCCGGCGCCGAGCACCCGCTCGAACACGGACTGGTGGAAGTGCACGGTGTTCACGCGCTCGAGTGGAATCTCCACGCCCCGCTTGGCGAGGACGCCTTCACGGAAGATCAGGCGGTCCGAGGTGATGACGAAGTTGGTCGTCGCCCATTTCATGTATCGACCGATCAGCCACACCACCGACAGGACGAGGAAGATCAACGAGAGCCAGCCCATGATGCTGCGCGGCCGTGTGTCCGGGTCGGTGACCACCAACGTGAGGATCCCGAAGCCGATCGAGGCGACGAGCGTGGCGACCGGCTTGGAGTAGTACCACCAGTGCGGGTGGAGGTCGACAGCGACCTCCTCGTGCGGGTTGAGCAGCTTGCGCGGATACGGCATGGGCCACAACGTACTTCGCGCCGACCCGTTGCCGCGGACCTCGACCGACGGTCGTCGTAGAATGCCCGAGTGGACGCGGATGCGCTGATCGCCGACCTCGACCCAGACCAGCGCACAGCGGTCGTCACCGAATCACATCTCGTCGCCGTCATCGCAGGCGCCGGGTCGGGCAAGACACGGGTGCTCACCCGGCGCATTGCACACCGCATCGCAACCGGTGACGCCGATGCACGCCACACCCTCGCGCTCACCTTCACCCGGGAAGCGGCAGGCGAATTGCGCCGACGACTCCACCGACTCGGGCTGCGTGACCATGTCGAGGCGGGCACGTTCCACTCCGTGATGCTCTCGGTGCTGCGCCAGCGGTGGACCGATACCGAGCGACGCCCGAACACGCTGGTGTCGGACCGGCGGCGACTGCTCCGCGATGCGCAACGCGACGACGACCTCGGAGGCGGGCGCCAACTCGTCGAGGTCGGCAACGACGAGATCTCGTGGGCGATGGCCCGCGGAATCACGGCGGACCGCTATGCGGCCCTCGCCCGGCGAGCGGGTCGGCGTCCGGCGGGCGGGATCGACGCAGCCGGCGCCACCTTCGCGAGCTACGAGGGGCTGAAGCGCAAGCGCGGGGTGATCGACTTCGACGACGTGCTGCTCGACGTGCTGCACGACGCCGAGCGAGATGGCGAGTTCGCCGATGCGCTCCGCTGGCGGTTCCGGCACCTCCTCGTCGACGAGGCTCAGGACCTCAACCCGGTGCAACATCGACTGATCGACGTGTTGCGGGCCGGCCGTGACGACGTGTTCCTGGTCGGCGACCCCGCGCAAGCGGTCTACGGGTTCAACGGTGCCGACCCGACGCTGCTCGTGGAGGTCGAGACGAAGTTTCCCGGTGTCGAGGTCATCCGGCTTCCCGTGAACCACCGCTGCACACCGCAGATCGTGCGCGCCGGGGCCCACGTACTGAGCGAGGGCGGCCAGCCAACCGAGATCCGATCGGCGCGCGACGACGGGCGATCGGTCGAGGTCGTCTCGTCGCCGGACGAACACACCGAAGCGGCACTGATCGCCACCCGGATCGCACACGACGATCCCAACCTGATCCGCGCCGGCAACGTGGCCGTGCTCGTCCGCACGAATGTGCAGCTCGACCTGATCGAAGCGGCGCTCATCGCTCAAGGCGCTGCGGTGCGTCGTTCTGCGAACTCGAGCAACTCTCCGCTCCAAGCAGCGATGCGGGCTGCGTCGGCGAGCACGTCGGCGTCGGGTCTGCGAGCGTGGGCGCACGACACCCTCGACGACATTGCGTTGCTTCGAGCGGCTGAGGCCAGGCTCGCCGACATCGAGCAGCACACCGCCGAGAACAGACGTTCACCGGCGGCATCACAGCGACCCCCGGCCGCGCTCTCGTCACGGATGGCCGAGGCCCGGGCCGACCTGGCCCGAGCCGAGGCAGATCGACGTGTGGCCACCACGTTGCTCGAGTTCCTCCGCGACCAACCGCGAGGCGACGGTGCCGAGTTTCGGTCCTGGGTGGCGACAACGAACCCGTTCGACGATCGTTCCACCGACGGTGTCGAACTCCTCACGTTCCACGCTGCCAAGGGTCGGGAGTGGCACACCGTGTTCGTGGCGGGCGTCGAGACGAGCCTGATGCCGCACAAGTCGGCCACCACGTCAACTGATCGTGCGGAGGAGGCTCGACTGCTCTATGTCGCCGCGACGAGGGCGACCGACACACTCGTGTTCTCGTTCGCCGAACGCCGAGCCGGATACGCCCGCCAGGTGTCGCCGTATCTGGCGTCGATCGATGTCAGCACGCCGGAACCCGTCGCGCCGCCGAGTGCACTACGCCGAACGCGCCGGTCGAGTGACGTCGTCCTCGAGCGGTTGACCGAGTGGAGAGCCGGCGCAGCACGACGTGTTCGGGTGGTACCCGCTCAGATCCTCAGCGACCGCGACCTGAACAAGCTTGCTGCCGCACGCCCGACGTCCGCTGAGGAGATCGACGAGATCACCGAGATCGGGCTCCTGACCGCTCGGCGCCTTGCGCCCGAGGTGCTGCCCCTCGTCGACCCGTCGACCAGCAGTTCCGACCGGAACGACCTCGGGCGGCAGGCCGATCACCCGAACTCCTGACTCGACACTTCGCGCACTCGATACTTGCGTCTTCGACACGAAGAGCCCTCGACACGGAGAGCGGTAGCAGTGGCGCGCTCCGTGGTGGAAGTGGTACGGTCGTTGGATCAGACTCCGAGCGGGCGGAGAACGGGTGCCGACGTGCGAACACGACCGAGACGAACGAGTTCGTTGTTCGCGATGGCTTTTCTGGTGGCCGAGGCCGCCTCGCTGATCGGTGTCACGATCGCTGTGATCAACGCACCGCTCGTCGCTCGCTCGGCGGGCGCCGACGACTGCGGCCGTTCCGTCGGGGACGACCCTGCCGGTCATCAACGTTCGCTGCTTCGGCGCAACCGCCGGAATCGCCAGTGGCGCAGGCAGCCCGACGTCGCAGTGGCCTGACCGATCGCCGCACGCCACGGGGAATCGGGCACGGCACCGGAGACACCGCGTTCGACGAGCGACCGGAAACCGAGCAGTCGCCACGCGACCTCGTCGATCGACGTCAGAGGCCGAGGTCCTTGGCGATGATCGTCTTCATCACCTCGGTCGTGCCGCCGTAGATCGAGGTGACGCGTGCGTCGGCGTAGTTCCGGGCGATCGGGTACTCGGTCATGTATCCGTATCCCCCGAACAACTGGAGGCAGCGGTCCGCGGCCCGCCGTTGGAGTTCGGTGCACCAGTACTTGGCCTGGGCCGCGTCGGCGGGGCTCAATGTGCTCGCGTTGAGCGCCAGGACGCACTGGTCGACGTACGCCTGTGCGATGTCGACCTCGGTCTTGACCTCGGCGAGGACGAATTTCGTGTTCTGGAAGGTGGAGATCGGCTTGCCGAATGCCGTCCGCTCACGCACGTACTCCAGCGTCCAACCGAGCGCCGCTCGCGCCGAGGCGACACCGGTGATCGCGATCGACAGTCGCTCCTGCGCCAGGTTGGCAGTGAGGTAGCGGAAACCGCTCCCCTCCTCGCCGAGCAGATTGGCAGCGGGCACACGGACATCGGTGAAGAACAACTCGGCGGTGTCCTGGCTGTGCATCCCGATCTTGTCGAGGTTCCTCCCGCGCTCGAAACCCGCCATGCCGCGCTCCACGACCATCAGCGACACACCTGCGTGCCGCTCGGCCGGATCGGTCTTGGCCGCCACGATCACGAGGTCCGCGTTGATCCCATTCGTGATGAACGTCTTGGAGCCGTTGAGCACGTACTCGTCACCGTCGCGGATCGCAGTCGACGCAATACCTGCGAGGTCGGACCCGGTGCCGGGTTCGGTCATCGCGATGGCGGTCACGAGTTCGCCCGACGCGATGCCCGGAAGCCAACGTTGCGATTGTTCGTCGTTCGAGTACTCGACGAAGTACGGGGTGGTGATGTCGTTGTGCAGCGTGAGGCCGAGGCCCGCTCCTCCGATGCCGGCGGCGGCGAGTTCTTCGGCGATCACCTGGTTGAACCGGAAGTCGGACGTGCCACCCCCACCGAACTCCTCGGCGACGGCCATCCCGACGAAGCCGTACTCGCCCGCTCGTGAGTAGAGGTCGTGGGGCGCGATGCCCGCCTCCTCCCATTCCATGTACCGGGGTGAGATCTCGGCAGCGACGAACGCAGCGAACGACGAGCGGAACGCCTCGTGTTCGTCGTCGAAGATCGGTCGTGGCGTGTCTGTCCGTGCGGCGCTGGGCTGTGAGGTCACGACCCGACGTTAGGTCGCACGACTCGTGACATGGCCAGCCCGTCACACGATTGCAGATCACCGCCATCGCTCTGCTTGCATCGGACCCATGACGCTGCTCGACACCGAGTCGTTCGACGACCGACTGATCCTGCCTCCGCCACCCGAGGGCGCCGAAGCGATCCTCCACGATCGCGAGTACCGCGTGCGGGCGTTCCGGCTCTCGTCGGATCGCATCGTGCTGCAGGGTGCCGTTCGCGACCAGAAGCCGCCAGGGCTGTACCTGCGCGACGATCCCGACCCGCTGACCGTGCATCACATGCAACTGTCCGTCGAAGTGGCGTTCCCCTCGCTCGAGATCGAGTCGGTCACGACCCTCTTCGAATCGCACCCTCATGACGAGTGTCCGCAGATCACCGGCCGATACGACGGACTGATCGGATTGTCGATCGCCCGCGGCTTCACGAAGAAGGTCGCTGCGCTGTTCGGTGGGCCACGGGGTTGCACCCACGTCACGGCGCTCCTGTACGCGATGGCGCCCGTCGCGATGCAGTGCTTCTGGTCGATGAAGGCGGCGACGGCGGTGCTCGAGGGTCGGGACAATCCGATGTTCGACGCCGACAGCGGTGAGCGCGACGACATGTGGCGGGCCATCGTGAACACGTGCCACATCTGGGACGAGAACGGTCCCGAGGTCGCGGCCCGGGAGGCAGGCCAGCCACACGGGATCCCGGTCTTCCTGCGCAACCGTCTGACGGATCTCGGCCGGATGCCCGAGCAGTGAGCGACATCGACGACGTCGTCGACGGCATGGACCGCGCAGAACCCGTGGGGTTGCTCGACGGCCTCGCCACGACGCGAACGATCCGCCGATACACCGCCGACCCGGTACCCGACGATGCGCTGCGGGCGATGCTGTTCGCCGCCACCCGAGCGCCCAGCGGCTCGAACCGGCAACCGTTCCGGATGCTCGTGCTGACCGACGGACCCAAGGCCGTGACGGCGAAGCGGATCATCGGCGACGCTGCTCGCGAGGCGTGGTCAGCCAAGCGGGCGCGGGACTCCTACGATTCGGGCTCCGGCGCGGTGGAGGACTCACCGAAGGCGCGCATGGCACGTGTGATGCAGCAGTACGTGGACGAGTTCGAGTCCGTGCCGGTGCTCGTCCTGCCGTGTCTCCAGCGCTATCGGGAGCCGAACTCGCTGGAGGGCGCCTCGGTGTACCCGGCCGTCCAGAACCTGCTGCTCGCCGCACGGGCCCTCGGGTTCGGAGGCGCCTTGACCGCCTGGCACGCGGGCGTCGAGGAGGAATTGCGTTCGCTGCTGGAGATCCCCGACGACGTGTTCATCGCCGGAACGATCACGATCGGCAAGCCTGCGGGTGCGCACGGCCCGGTACGGCGGCGCCCGATGCGCGAACTGGTCTTTTCCGAGACCTGGGGGTCGTGCGTCGACTGGGAGGACCCGCCCGGCACACGCTTCACATCGGCAGGGCCGCCGAGGACCTGAGGCGTCTCCTCCGGTGACTCAGTCGCCGATGCGAGCGAACTCGGGCGATCGCTTCTCCAGGAACGACGAAACGCCCTCTCGGAAGTCGGGGCGACCGAAGCTCTCGCCCATCAGTAGTCCGGCCTGGCGTTCGGCGGCGCCGAGCCCGACGTGCAATTCGCTGTACACCTGACGCTTCATGATCGCCATCGAAGCCGGCGAGCAGCGTTGCGCGATCGTGGTGATGTAGTCGTTGCACCAGGGCAGCAGTTCTTCGGGTGCGACCAGTTCGTTGAGGAGGCCCAGCGAGCGGGCTTCCTCTCCCATCACCCTGCGGGACGACATCAACAGATCGAGTGCCACGGCAGGGCCGACGAGTCGCGGGAGAAGGAAGCTGAGTCCCCATTCGGCGATGAGCCCGCGCTGTGCAAAGGCGGTCAGGAAGAGCGAGTTCGGGGTGCCGACCCGCATGTCGCAGCACAGCGAGAACGGGTAGGCCATTCCGGCGACCGCTCCGTTCACCGCTGCGATGATCGGCTTGTCGATCGTCATCAGGAACGGGAACTGTCCGGTGAACTCGCCGTCCTGGTCGGTCGGGTCCTGTCCGCCCGCTGCGGCGGTGAAGTCACCGCTCGCCCCGTCGCTGCTCGGTGCACTTCCGCCTGCCGACGACAGGTCGTCGAGCGTGTTCATGTCGGCACCGGCGCAGAAGGCCCGTCCCTTGCCCGTGATCACGATCCCCACCACTCGCCGATCCCTCGCCGCACGCAGCAGCGCATCGTTGACCTGGATGCCCATCGCACCGGTCCACGCATTCATCGCGTCGGGTCGGTTCAGCGTGATGGTGGCAACGGGGTCGGTGACGTCGTACTCGATCTGGTCGTACACGTTGTCGACTGTGCCACGGCAGAGGCGATCGTCTGTCACCGGACGTTGTGCAGAACGCGCCCGGAGACTCTCCCGAAGCGCCCTCCCGCGGCAATTCTCGTCGTCACCGAAACATCTCTCAACGGCGGAACCCTCATCCTCTGATCGAGGTCGAGCCATGACATCGACGTTTCGACTGCGATCTGCGGTTCTGCGACTTCCCCACCACAGACTGGCGCTCGGGGCGAGTCTCGAGTAGCGAACGGGATCACAGCGTGCCAGAATGTCTTGATGTCAAGTAGAGGGTTGCGGCTGGGATTGGCGACGATCGCTGCATCTACCACCCTGTGGGTCGTCGGCGACACTCCGACCGCTGCGGCTGCCGACTGCGCTCCCTCCACCGAAGACGTGACGAGCGCCGACAGCCTGGCATGGTTCTTCGGGTCCGACGACGCTGCAGGCATTGCGGGAGCCGATTACCCACATGCAGTTGCGCTTCCCGACGGGCGCACGCTGTGGTACTTCCAGGACGTGTTCTTCGGCGCGGACAACAGCCTCAGCGGCGACGACTTCGCTCACAACGCCGCGCTGGTGCAGGACGGCGACTGTTTCGAGCGACTGGTCGCTCCCGGCGGCGACGGGAACTCCTGGATCGGTTCCTGGGTCGAGGCCGACTTGCAGAACTGGCTGTGGCCCCTCGACGCCGAGGTCGGCGCCGACGGCCACCTCTGGCTGTTCCTCGCAGAGGTGCAGAACCCCAATGGCAACGGTGCGGCACGCGGGGCGTTGCCTGTGGGGACGTGGGTTGCCCGGTACACACTTCCCGATCTGCAGCTGGTCGGGATGGAACTCGCACCCGACTCGTCGCGCTCCCTCTTCGGCTACTCGATCGTGTCGGACGACGAGTACTCGTATCTCTACGGTCATTGCTATCGACAGTTCGATCAGGCCGGCCTGATCGGCTTCGATGCCGAGTGTTCACCTCATGCGTACGTTGCACGTGTTCCGGTCGGCGAATTCGACCGAGACCTCGAGTACTGGACCTCAGGGGGATGGTCAGACGATCGATCCGAGCGACTCCCGGTGCTCTCGTCGGAGTTGTCGATGCCGGTGTCGGTTCAACGTTTCGGTGACGTCTATGTCGCAGCATCGGACGAGGGTGACTGGTTCGGCGACGAGGTCGTGGTGTATACCGCACCTGCACCGCAAGGTCCCTGGACCGAGTCGCTGCGCTACACACCCGAGACCAAGTGTGGTGATGCCTGCAACAACTACGGGGCGTTCGTGCTTCCCGATCTGCAGGGCGACCAGGTGGTCATCGCCCAGTCGAACAATGCCAGGGACATGACCGATGCAATCTCGAATGCGTCGCTGTACCGCTCCAGCGTGCGAGCGATCGAGGTCCCCGGCGTCTCCGCCGCCAACCTCACACGTCCACCTGACATGGAGGTCGCGAAGGCAGAACCGGAACCTGCACGAGAGGTGGAGGTCGCCCTTCCCGAGACTTCTCGCCCTGACCCCGCAATCGAAACCGTCGAAGATGCGCTTTCAGCACCGAGACTCGAACGAGCAACCATGGAGATCGATGCCGGCGCCGATGTGCAGGGGATGGCCAGGCTGGTCGGCCTCGCAGTGCTGGTCGCCCTCGTCGGTGCGACGACGCCGCTCGCAGCTCTGACGCTCCTGCGCGCTCGGGGACGTTCACGGAGCCGTCGCCTCCTCGCACTCGGCCGGGTGCGGTCGGGCGGCCACCGTCTCCATCACGCCTGAGGTCGATCGCTCGGCAGCGTGGGTGAGTGGGCGCAGAGGGACTCGAACCCCCGACATCTGCCATGTAAAGGCAGCGCTCTAGCCAACTGAGCTATGCGCCCGACAACGTCTGGATCGTAGCGGGGCCATGACATCACGCCCCGAGGTCGACATCGTCGAGTCAGGCCACCGGTGCACGACGGGCCTCGAGCAGCCGTTCGGCCAGGGCGGCTTCGGCGGCAGCATCTGTTGCTCGAGGTTGGTCGTGGAAGATCGCCAAGCTGGCCAGAGCGGAGTGCACACCGTCGAAATGACGGCGCTGACGACGTGGCAACGTCCTGCGCAGACGCAACATCGCCGACCAGTCGGTGAATGCAGACAACTCGGCGAGTGGGATCGCGTAACGGTCGGCGAGCCATGGCACCAGTTGGTTGAAACGGCGCTGAGACGTGCGTCGGGAGACGAACAACAGGCTCATCCCGCCGATGAACAGCAGCACGAACGCTCCGGCGGCGATCAGCACTGCCGCCGGACCCGGAGTCACCCAACAATGGCTGGACGGGATACGTCGACGCGACCGACGACGCAAGCGGCGTCTGGTACGTCACTGGCAGCCGTCCAAGCCCGGACACCTGTACTCAGGCTGATGATTGCACCTACACGGAGCTCATTGCGTACCTCGGAACAGCTGACACCCCGCCAACCATCCACACTGTTGGCGTGTCCAAGGGCCGCGATGACGGTTTCCAGGGAGCGATCGACGGACTGCGTATCGCCGACACTATTTACGACTTCGAGCCGTTCGGCGTCATTGAGATTCCTGCCTGACCTCATCAGTTACACGAACACCTGAGAACTACGGCCACCGCTCGCACATGCGGGCGGCGGTCGTTCGCGTCCGGGGTCAGTTCGCTGCAGCGAGGAGTTGATCGAGCAGTCCGGCAGAGGTGGCCGTGACGGGTCGGCGACGCGCTGCATGATCGAGCGTCAGGAGATCCCGACCGAGCGCATCGGCGGCCACTCCCCCGGCCTCCTCGAGGATCAGCACCGAGGTGAGGTAGTCCCACACACCGATCATGTCGTCGTCGAAGTCGATGGTGCCGTCGAAACCCCCACCGCTCCCCGAGGCGGCGACGGACGTGATGTCGAGTGCCGTTGCGCCCATTCCCCGGTGCTGGCGAGGTCGGAAGCTCTCTGGCGGTCGGGAGTTGACCCCGATCACCGCGCCGCCGAGGGCGACCGGCGGAGCGACGCGAATCGGCCGACCGTCACGGGAAGCACCCTTGCCACGAATCGCTTCGAAACGTGTTCCGGTCCTCAGATTCGACACGTGCGCAACCGACGACACACCATCGAGCACCAGACACAGTGCTGTCGCACACCACGGGAGGCCCAGGGATGCGTTCGTGGATCCGTCGAGCGGATCCACGACCACGAGCGCATCGGGCGCGGCCTCCAATGGTCGGCCATCAGGGTTGGTGATCCCACTCTCCTCGGACAGCACGGCGAGTCCGGCGCCGTGCAGCATGGCGAGACACGCCCGGTCGATCTCGACGTCGACGGCGTACTGCGACTCGCTCCGACCCGCCATCGACCAGTCGCCGTTGTCGGCGAGCAGCGCCGCCGTTCGAGCGGTGATCGAGCGGAACAGATCGAGCACCGCGTATGCGTCACGACGGTCGACGTGACGCTGCTCGTGACCTGGGACGGATTCATTGTTCGGCGGCACCGTCGGGACGGTAGTGTCCGCACCGATGGCAGTCATCGACGTAGCGGGATTTGTCGCCGACGTGAAGAGTCAGGCGATCGATCACGGATTTCACGTGCACGACGAGCGTCATTTCGTCGAGACGTATTCACTCCGTCAACTGTGGGAGGTCGACCTCCACCCGGAACGTGCGTGCGAGGGTCCGATCGACCTGCACCTCTCGCTCGACGTCGACCCGCGGGCGATGCTCGCCTTCGAGGACGAGGTGATCCGACTCGAGGAAGTGGACGACCCGCCACCCACGGGTTTCACGTTCACCATGCTCTTCACCTGGACGCTGCCGCCGCTGCCGGATCCGCCCGACCTTCTCGTTCTCGCAACGGATCTCGCCGGCGTCGGCGGAATGGATCTTCCGGTCGAGGTCTCCGCGATCGATTCATTCCCCTCGGTCACCGACGCACCCGAACGCAGCCTGTCGATCGTGGCCAAGATGACCGTCGACCTCGCCGACGTGTACATGACCAACGACGACGCCATCGGTGCCGCACTCGAACGCTGCAAGCACGTCAGCCTCTACCTGCTCGACCGGGCACCCGCCTGGCTCGACGAACTCTGAACACCAGCCTGCGGGAGACCTCCATGCGCGTCCACGAACTCATCGACATCCTGAGCGACCAGCCGGCCGACGCCGAGGTCGAACTCGCCGTCATCGCTCCGGTCGACGGGGAAAGTGACGACATCACCGTCGACCGCTACTTCGTCGACGGAGTGCTCCCGTGGCAGGACGCCGAGGATGACGACGGCGCCGAGATCGCCGACGGAGAACTCACGATCTGGCTGGTCGGAGGCGAAGAGGGCGACGTGAATGCGTTCCTCGACGCCATCGAACAGTCCGACGACTGATCCCGTCGACCAGGCGTCCGAGCGGCGCCGCAGGGGGCGATAGCTCAGTTGGTCAGAGCACGGCACTCATAATGCTTCGGTCCTGGGTTCGAGCCCCAGTCGCCCCACCACCAGCCACCCATCGACGGGCTCATCATGCTTCGGTCCTGGGTTCGAGGTGATCGATCACCTCCCACCTCCCATCGCCGATGGCCGCACTGGATCGGACTCGAAAAGTACGAAGGCCCGCCCCGTGGAGGGCGGGCCTTCGAGCTCCGGGAGCAGGGCTCGAACCTGCGACAACAGCATTAACAGTGCCGTGCTCTGCCAACTGAGCTACCCCGGAAGGCTGGGAACAGATGATATCGCCTCGATCATCGCCAACAACCGACGATGCGTGAGCGTGCAGGAATACATCACGGTTGCGCATCCGAACACATGCTTCGATCCTCGCCTCGACTGATCGGCGGTCGCCCTGTACGGGGCGCTGAACTGCTCGACGGGGATTCCGGTCAGCATCGACCAACTCGTTGTCGCCTCGGCGAGGTCGAGACCCTCGTGGAGGTAGAGCTTGCAGCGCAACCGAGTTTCGTCGATGTCGAAGTGGGATCGGAGCCAGACGAGCAGAATCCGCAGGAGCGCAGGATTCGTGTTCGCCATCGACACGCAGCCGGGAGTCTTGCTTCCTTCCCCGGCGTAGAGCCCGAGGCAGAACATCGTGAGGTCGCGATGCGTGACCGCGCCGAGCCACTCGTCTGCCTCGGTCCGGCAGCGTTCGAGTTCGACATTCTTGCGGACCGTCAGTGGATGAGGGCGATGGTCGCGGTGGCCACGGTTGCGGGGTTTCGGGACGAAATCGACGTCACGCACCCAGACCGACACACTGCCCTTGGCCACGCCCAACTCGGCTGCGATCTCCGCGAGCGTCCACGCCTCGGCGCGCAACTCTCTCGCCTTCGCACGTTCCACGACCTTGCCCTGATTCCCCATGCCACCATGATGACGAAGGGCTACTCCAGAGTTCCCTGGTCACCGGCAACGCGCCCATCGACGGATTCAGAGCGTGGCCATGTAGGCATTGCTCGGCACGACGTTGGCGCCGGCACGCCGGACGTCGGCGACGATCTCGCGGTCATTGGTGACCACCACCACGGCACGATCGGCGGGTAGTCGGGCGACTTGGCCACGGATCACGTCGTCCGCGGTCACTCCGGCGGGCGAGAACACGATGCGCACCGTGCGGTGCCGGGGAGCGTGCGCCCCGACGACCGAGTCGCCGTCGAACACGATCGTGACGTCGGCGCCGTGGCGTCGGGCCAGATTCTCGGTCCGCTCCACCAGTGCGTCGCGCTGCTCGACGAGCGGGCGACCCGGCCAGCCCAGTTTGGCCACGTTGTACCCGTCGATCAGGATCGCAGCATCGGCACGCACGAGATGCTCGGCAGCCTGTGCCGACGTGGAGATCACGCCTCCGGGCAGCGCGAGGGGCGAGCGACTGCGCCGGCGTGTGTTCGACGGTGCCGTGCTCTGCGTCGGCTCCACGTCTGCTGCCGACAGCCGCTCCATCTCGCTCACGAAGGCACGTGAGGCTCTCAGGGCCTCGTCGATGCGTGCTCGTACGTCCGCAGCGACACGAGCCGCCTCTGCGGCTTCCACGGCTCCACGTACCACCTCCGCCCGATTGTCTCCACCAACCCTCGGGGCGGCAGCCGCGGCGGTCGAGGCGGCGTCGGCCCGGCGGATCGCTGCTGCCTCCCGGTCCCGGGTGTGACGGAGTTCGTTGCGAGTGTCGATCAACTCGGTGCGTACTTCGGCCAATGCCTCGGTTGCCTTGGTGACGTCGGCGCGTAGGTCGTCGAGTTCGGCATCTCGGACCGCGATGGTCTGGTCGCGTACGAGGACCTCGGCCTGGATCCTTGCCGCCGCCTGCTCAGCCGCACGTCGACGCTTGTCGGCCCGTCGCAGATCGCGCTCCAGATCCTTGGTCTGCATCTCCGATTCCTCGGCCGCGAGGAACTCCTCGGCTCGCTGCTCCCAACCCGCCTGGCCGACCAGCCACAGTCGCCCGACGTCGTCGACGAGTTCGGGCAATGCTCCACCGGCGAGGGCGGACCGAAAGGTGTCGTCGCCCTCGATGATCCGCCGAATTCGACCGAGGGATGTCGCGGGGATCCGCTGCTTGGCCAGGAACGGCTTGAGTTCCTTGGGAAAGTCGAGAGGAGGGCGGCGCTTCTGGCCTTCGGTGGCGATGAGCACGGCGAACTCGAGTGCCGACCGCAGATGTCGATGCTCGACCTCACTCATGGATCGAAGCTACCCGCAGCAGGCGTCGAGGGAAGGACGGTGAAGCGGCTTGACACACGTACAGTTGTTCGTGTTCACTCCCAGGATGCGAGTTGGGGCCGATTCACCGTTCTTGATGCAACGTTCGTTCGATGAACTCGGAACGCCTCTCTCGGACGTGACGTTCTGCGTGCTCGACCTCGAGACGACCGGGGGCAACCGCAACGAGGACATGATCACCGAGGTCGGCGTGGTCAAGGTGCGCGGCGGCGAATGCCTCGGCACGTTCCAGACACTCGTGAACCCGGGCCGTGCGATCCCGCCGCAGATCTCGGTCCTGACCGGCCTCACCGATGTGCTCGTCGCACCCGCGCCACGCATCGAGACCGTGCTCCCCTCACTCCTGAGCTTCCTCGGCGACGCTGTCCTCGTCGCCCACAACGCCAAGTTCGACACCGGATTCATCCAGGCCGCACTCCAGCGAGCCGATCGACCGGCTTGGAACGGCACCGTGGTCGACACCGTGCACCTCGCTCGCCGTCTCGTACGCGACGAGGTGCCGAACTGCAAGCTCGGCACCCTCGCATCCCGGCTCCGCCTCGACCACCAGCCGAGCCACCGCGCCCTCGACGACGCCCTCGCCACGACCGACCTGCTCCATCTCCTCATCGAACGTGCCTCCGGCCTCGGCGTGCTCGGTCTCGACGATCTGGTCTCGCTCGCGAAGATCGGCGGCCACCCGATGGCACCCAAGCTCAAACTCACATCCGACCTGCCGCGCTCGCCGGGCGTGTACTCGTTCCGCGGTGCCGGCGACCGGGTCCTCTACGTCGGCAAGGCCACGAACCTGCGCCAGCGCGTCCGGAGCTACTTCGGCAGCGACGACCGCCGCAAGATCGGGCCGCTGCTGCGAGAGACCCAGTCCATCGCACACGTCCCGCTCCCCGACCCGCTCACCGCCGAGGTGGTCGAGATCCGCATGATCGCCCAGCTCCTCCCCCACTACAACCGTCGGGGTACGACCGCGAACAAGTACTGCTACCTGCGCCTGGACACCGAGTCGGCCTGGCCTCGCCTGAGCATCGTGAAGAATCCGGCCACGCAGGGTCTGCACCTCGGTCCATTGCCGTCACGAACGATGGCCGCTCTCGTTCAGGAAGCCCTGCAGACCGCCGTGCCGCTGCGTCGATGTACGCAGCGCCTGGGCCGCAATCACACCGCACCGTTCGACGCTCCCGTCTGCAGTGCCGCACAACTCGGGGTGGCCCACTGCCCGTGCTCGGGCACCGCCGACCCGGCCGACTACGCAGCCGCTGTGGAGCAGGCGTCGCGCGCGTTCCGAGGCGACCCTGCCTTCGTCGTCGAGCGGCTGCGCGACAGGATGTCGACGCTCGCCGGACAGCAGCGATTCGAGGAGGCCGCTGCCACCCGGGATCGACTCTCCGCTCTGCTGGGAGCCGTCCGTCGGACCCAGTTGCTGGACGCTCTCGGGCACGCACTGCACGCCGAGGTCACCCACCGCGACACGACGTGGATCATCGTCGACGGCCACCTCTCCGACACCCGGACGTCGTCGGCTCTCACGTCGGCACTGCCGATCGCGGCGCTCGGTTCGGTCACGGTCGGGGTGCCGGTCGCGCGCGAACACGCCGACGAGGCCCTGTGCCTCGCAAAGTTCTTCGACAAGCACGCAGCACGCCTCACCGTCACGTGCAGCGGAACCTGGCGCTTTCCGATCACCTCGACCGAACAGATCCCTCCGCTCGAACGAGCCGCCTGACGCCCGCCTGACGCCCGCCTGACGCCTGCCTGACAACGGCCCGACGTCTGGTCGAAGCCGCATCAGAGAAGACGTGCGCCCAGCGGATCGATCGACAGCACCTTCGTGTGACCGCCTGGCGGAAGTGCCGCCACCACTGCCTCGGCCACGTCGACGGGAGCGAGCATCGCGACGGTCGGCCCGCTGCCGCTCAACCACGCACACCATGCGCCTGCCGCCGCACCGGCTTCCATCGCCTCGGCTGCGCCCGGCACCCCGGGCAGCCTCGCCGCCTGGTGCAGCCGATCCGACGTCGCGTCGACCAGTAGGGTCGGATCGTCGTGAGCGAAGGCCAGCGCGAATTGCGTGGCGCGACCGATGTTGTGGACGGCGTCGGCACGATCGACAACACCGGCGAGGACACGCCGCGATGCATCCGTCGATGTCGTCACGTCGGGGACCCACGCCACGAGCGCCGCTCCGCCCAGCACCGGACCCACCAGGAAGGGAACGGCACGGTCCTGCACCCATGCGACCACACCCCCGTGGAGCGAGGCGGCAGCGTTGTCGGCGTGACCCTCCAGTTCCCCGGCCACCCCGATGATGGCGCTCTCGGAGTCGGCGATGTCCCGCCCCGCCTGCGCGACTGCGAGGGCCGCTGCGCCCACGCGGACCGCACCGCTGAATCCGAGGCCGCGAGCCATCGGGATGTTCGTCCGCAACCACACCGGCCCGGACCCACCCAGGCGGTCGAAGGCGGTGCGCGCCGGGTGGTGCTCGTCGACCTGTCGCGCATCACGGGGAGCCTCGCCGACACCGAGATCGGCGTACAGATCGACGGCCATCCCGAACACGTCGAAGCCGGCACCGAGATTCGCCGACGACCCCGGCGTCCGTACGACCAGGCCGGAAGCATCGGTCATCCGGGCTGCGCCTGGGAGACCGTCACGAAACGATCGAGCACGACGGCCGCCGAGCCGTCATCGATCGCGGTGCGGGCCTGTTCCACACCGTCGGCCAGGTCGCGGGCACGGCCGGCCACCAGGAGGGTCGCTCCCGCATTCAGCACCACGACGTCACGATGCGGGCCCGGCGCTCCTGCGAGCACCCGACGCACCACATCGGCATTCTCCGCCGGATCGCCGCCGCGCAGATCGGCAGCCTCGGCGCGGTCGATCCCGACATCGCTGGGGTCGATCGTGAACGAGCGCGTCAGCCCGTCGCGGAGCTCCCAGACGTGCGACGTACCGCAGGTGGTCAGTTCGTCGATTCCATCACCGTGCACCACCCACGCATTCGTCACCCCTCGCCGCTCCAGCGCTCCGACCATCGTCGGGGCGAACCGTGGGTCGGCGATGCCGATCAACTGGTTGCGGACCCGACCGGGGTTGGCCATCGGCCCGATCAGGTTGAACACGGTGGGCACGCCCATCTCCCGGCGCGGCGGACCGGCGAACCGGAAGGCGGCGTGGAACGACGGCGCGAAGCAGAAGCCGATCCCCGCCTCGCGCACACACGCCGCCACACCGTCGGGCGTCTGTTCGATCGCGACGCCGAGGAGTTCGAGCACGTCGGCCGTGCCGCACTTCGACGACGCCGACCTGTTCCCGTGCTTGCACACCGTCGCTCCCGCCCCGGCAGCGACGACCGCGGCCATGGTCGACACGTTGATCGAGTGCGACCCGTCGCCTCCTGTGCCGACCACGTCGACCGCAGCACTGCGCTCGGCCTCGGTGAGCGGCACGATCGCTGCCTGGGCCATGGCGGCGTCGAGCATCCCCGACAGTTCGTCGACCGACTCGCCCTTGGATCGGAGCGCGACCACGAACCCGGCGATCTGCGCCGCGGTCGCCTCACCGGCCAGGATCGTCGTCATGGCCGAACCGGCCACGTCGGCGGTCAGGTCGCCTCCGGCGATCAGCGTGCCGAGTACGGCGGGCCAGCCGCCTTGGTCGTCGATCGCAGACATCTGCCGGAGCGTACGCGACACGGGCCCACTGAATGTAGACCGTTCCACGTCCAGCGCGAAGCGCTGTTGTTCCTTCCTGGAGCGAACAACACGGGTTGCCGGCAACGAGCGGGTACTTCACCCGAACGGTGCGCCGGGGTCAGAGCGGGCGGCGGCGCTGACGCAGGATGCGACGTCGATCGCGTTCCGTCGCCCCGCCCCACACGCCCGACTTCTCACGAAACGTGAGCGCGTGATCCAGACAGTCGGACTTGACTGCACACCCATCGCACACTGCCTTGGCGGCCTGAGCCTCCTGCTCGTCGTCGGGGTAGAAGATCGCCGCCTCCAACCCCCTGCACGCTCCGAGGCCCCACCACTTGGTGTCCTGCGGACTGATCTGTTGTATCGACACGTCGTTGCCCCCAGTGGCCCGGACTGATTCTGTGTGGCGATGTCGCCTCCGCCATGGCGCAACTTAGAACGTGAAAGCGTCGAGCGCCAGGAAAAACTGGCGGCCCGTGCCCGATCCGGCCACCGGCTCCGGATCGGCGGGGTCGTCACGATCGGTCGATCACGTCTCCACCGCAGCAGCGGTCAGGACTCCTCGGGGATCCCGTAGGCACGCGCGATCACCTGCAACGGGTGCTGAGGGACGAGATCTGCGTGCTCGCCGATCGCGAGGCTGGCCAGGTGTGAGTCACTGACGACCACCTCGCCGTGCCCGGCGCCGAGTTGCTCGGCGAGTCGCTGCGTCATCGCGTCACCCACATCGCCGCCCGCACGCATCGACCAGATGCCACCGATTCCCGTCGGTTCGTGGACGACGTCGATGCGAGCACCGGTCAACCGCATCAGATCGCGGCCGGGAAAGCCGTCCCCGCGGGCACGGATGAAACTCGACGCCTGGTAGGTGACCCGTCGAGGGACTGCGCCGTCGAAATCGGTGTCGAGCACATAGTTGTCGCCCCGATGCAGGGTCATCAGGTACCCCGCCGCATCGAAGGTGCGCTCGGCCACCAACTCGGCATCGCATCGGGCCTGGTCGCTCGTGACGTACTCGATCGAATCGACCGTCAACACGTGCGCGCACGCCGGTTGGGGCACCACGATGTCGGTTCCGGCACGGATCTCCGCTGCGAGTCGGGTCATGTTGGCCTCGGCGACCTCGGCGAACGCTTCGATGTCGCCGGAGTGCAACAACGGAGCGCCGCAGCAGCGCGCTTCCGACACGCTGCACTCGATGCCGTTGCGCTCGTACACCTTGACGAGGTCCTTGCCGATCGACGTCGCCTGATATTCGACGATGCACGTCGGGAACAGCGTGACCGCCGCCTGACGCCGTTGCAGCCTGATCGTGGGCCGATCGCCGAACCAGTCGGAGAACCGCTGCGTGGCGAACGTGCCGAGTCGGCGCGCCGAGGAGGCACCGGTGAACCGCTCCAGAACGCCACGCACCAGCGATCCGTTGGACACGCTGACCACACGGTTCGCCAGTGCCGGGACCCTCGTGGCCACCCTGCCGACCCGGTCGGGACGGGCGAGCACATGCGCCGCCATCCTCCCCGTGGTGCCCAGGTGGCCATGTTCGAACTGCATCGCCCGGGCACGCAGCATCAGTCGAGGGACGTCCACGCCACCGCCGTTCGCCCCCGTCACGTCGCGCTCGTTCGGACACCCCACCGCACAGAGCGTGCAGTGCACGCACGCATCGACCACCTGGTCCTGCTGGGCGGGCGTCAGCAGGTCGGCGGCCGGTTCGGCCATCGAATCCAACAACTCGAACAGGGTCGGGAACACGCCACACAGGTCCACACACCGCCGACACCCGTGACACACGTCCTGCGTGCGAGCCAGTTCGCCCCGCACGTCCGCCTCGTCGGTGTAGGCCGTGTCGGCCGGGTCGTAGGTGATCGTCACTTCGTCACCGTCACGTCATCACCGGGACAGCGCCGCCGGCGAGTGCCCGGTCGATGGTGGCACACATCCGCTGAGCAGCGACATCCGAGACCGTCGACGCTCGTTGCACGAGCCTCAACCGTACTTGCCTCACCACGGTTTCAGGCCGCGATCCGGTTGGGGACCGACTCGGCGAGCGTGCAACGATGACGGTCATGAACGACGACGACCACGTCGCCCGGATCGAGGGGATCCTGCCGCAGCGTTGGGACTTCGACGCGCTGCGCGCCGGCGCATCGGTCTGCGCGACGCTCGCCGTGCCGTTCAGGATCGTCGCCGCCGTCGTCGACAGCGATTCCGCTGCGCTCAACGCCCTGTTCTTCGTCCTCTTCGTCGCGTTCTTCGTCGTCGGCGCGGGGTGTGCGGCGTGGGTGCAACGGACGGGCACGCCGCTGAGCCACGCACTGGTGACGGCCATCGGAACCTATGCAGTCGTGGAGGTCGGGTTCGTCGTGATCCGGCTGGTCCGAGGAACGCAGATTCCGTGGTTCTCGATCTTCTTCACCCTGTCGGTCATCTCGGCGGCCGGCGTCATCGGGGGCTTCTTCGGGAGCCGACTCCAAGCTCAGGGCTTCGTTCCGTCGAGTCGGCGATGACCGCGACGCGCAGCAAGCAGGCGGCTGCGTTGCGCTTCCTCGTCATCGACGTGGGCACCACCGGTCTGCGAGCGGCGATCGTCGACGACGACCTCCACGTGGTGCACTTCGAGTACCGCCACAACCCGCCGTCGACGCCGTTCGACGGGCTCGTCGAGTTCGACGCCGCCCACCTCGCCGAACTCGTCCTCGACGCCAGCCGGGCGGCGCTTGCAGCGGTCGATTCGCCCGTCGCTGCGGTCGGCATCACCAACCAGCGCGCGAGCACGGTCGTGTGGGACCGGGCGACGGGCGAACCGGTCGCGCCCGGGCTCGGTTGGCAGGATCTGCGCACGATCACCGAGTGCATCGTGGCGAAGGCCTCGCACGACTGGACGGTCGCGCCGAACCAGTCGTTGACGAAACTGGGGTGGCTCCTGGCGAACTCCGGCGACCTCGCCGGTCGCGACCTGTGCTTCGGCACCATCGACTCGTGGATCGCATGGACCCTCACGAGCGGGGCGATCCACGTCAGCGACGGCACGAACATGTCGACGACCACGACCGGGATGCGCACCGCCGACGGATCTGCCTGGGCGACCGACCGACTCGCAGAGTTCGGGATCGCCGATTCGATCCTGCCCCACGTCGTCGACTCGGCGGGCATCGTGGGCCACGCCTCCGCGCTCCCCGGATCGCCACCGATCGCCTCCCTCATCGGCGACCAGCAGGCCTCGCTGGTCGGTCAGGGTTGCGTCGAGCCCGGCGTCGCCAAGCTCACACTCGGCAGCGGAGCGATGCTCGACGTCGTCACCGGCGCACCTCCACCCACCCGGATCGAACGGAGCCCCGCGGGCACCTATGCCCTGCCTGCGTGGCAACTCGACGGTGAACTCACCTGGGGTGCCGAGGCGATCATGCTGTCGGCCGGCACGAACATCGAGTGGCTCCGTGACGATCTGGGTCTCATCGAGACGAGCGCACACAGCCACGACGTGGCTCGGAACTGCTCCTCGACCGGTGGCGTCGTCTACGTCCCGGCGCTGCTCGGTCTCGGAACGCCGGACTGGGACTACGGGGCGCGCGGCACGCTGCTCGGGCTCACCAGAGGCACCGAGCGACCCCACGTCGTACGCGCCGTCTTGGAGGGCATCGCCCATCGATGCGCCGACATGGTCGACGCCGTTCGCCTCGACACCGGGGTGTCCGTCCAGAGCCTCCGAGTCGATGGCGGGATGTCGGTCAACCCGACGATGATCGCTGCGCTCGCGAATGCCACCGGATGTCGCGTGGAGGTCTCGCCGACGACGGAGGCCACTACCCGGGGCGCTGCGTTCCTCGCAGGCCTGGCACTCGGTCGCTGGAACGACATCACCGACGTCCAACCCCTGTGGCGGGCGAACCGGGTGGTGGACACAGCGCGTGGCTCGGCGGCCGGAGAGAACCGAGACGCTGCGCGTCGGCGTTGGAGCCAGGCTCTGGGTCGCGCCCGGAGTTGGTATCCCGAACTGTCGGCACTCGACTTCTGATGCTGCCACGACGGGTCACCGACGGACTTCACGAGTGGACGAATCCGGTGTTCACGCGTCTCGTCACCCTAGAATCGCTCCGTTGCCCTCCGAGGAGGGCCGCAGTCGCATGACCCGAAAGGACCCATCCCCCGTGGATCTCGAACCAGCTGAGCGTGAACTCGACACACCGGTGTCACGTCGCAGCCTCGTCACCCTCTCCGGCGCTGCCGGCCTCGGCGGTCTCGCCGCTGCCCTGCTCCTCGACCGCACGACGCTCGCGCTCCCCGCCGACGACGAGGTCGAACGCCCGAACGTTCCCACCGACGCCGATGTGGCGCTTCTCGCTCAAGTCATCGGGTTGGAGTTGGCTGGGAGCGAGTTGTACCGACTCAAGTTGGACAGCACCGATGGCGACCTGGCCGTCGCTGTCAGGGTCATGGCCGAGAACCACCAGGCGTTCGCTCAGGCGGTGGCCGGCTCCACCGGCCTCTCCGCCGAAACGGCGAATGCGTCGCTCGTTGCTGCGAGCCGATCCGGGTTCGAAGGCTCCGACGACGAGTTCTTCGCCGCCGCCCATGCCTTCGAGCAGACCGCGGCAGCCACTCACACCGCCCTGATGGGCCAGTACGAGAGCGACGATGCAATCGCTCTCACCGCCTCGATCGCTCTCACCGAGGTGCGTCACGCCACCGTGCTCGCCGATCTGCTCGGCGTGACCGACCTCGACGTGCTGTTCGGGAACGACGAGTCCGCACTCTCGCTGGGAGACGATGCCTGATGAACCTCGAACTGAACCCTCGCACGGGGCGCCGCCAGGCGCTCAAGATCGGTGGCCTGTCGGTCTCCCTCGCCGCCCTCGTCGCCGCGTGTGGCGAGAACCGCGGCGGCGACGATGCGCCGGGGCGAGTGGGGAACGCACCGGTCGTCACCACCCCTCCCGACTACGAGGTGGACGATGCGGTGCTGTTGCGCACAGCGTCCTCACTCGAGTACACCGCGATCGCCGTCTACGACCTCGTGCGCGACTTCGACGTGCTCGACAGCGGCCTGCTCGACCGCCTCATCGCCGATCACCAGGACACCGCTGACATCATGGTCGGGTTGACCGAGGACGTCGGCGGCGTCGGCTGGACGGAGACCAACCCGTGGTTCATGGACCGTCTCGTCGGCCCTCTGGTCGAGTCGATCACCTCGGGAGCCCGCAGTGACGAGGACATCTCCGCTGACCTCTTCAGTACGGTCACCGCTCTCGAGAACCTCGCTGCGGCATCGCATCAGGAACTCGCGTCGGTGATCGGTGAAACCGACGCCCGCGTCGCCCACCTCGAAGCTGCGCTCCTCGAAGCGCGCCACGCCTCCGTTCTGGCCATCGCGAATTCCGGTGACTCGAAGAACTACATCTCGCCCGCACTCGTCGGCGACGACGTGGCTCGCGACGAACGGGGCGGCATCCCGTACTTCGCGATCTCCTCGACGTTCGGTGAGACAGCCCAGATCGACCTCATCGCCGGCCCGGCCGACGAGAACGGTGTGCGCACGACGTTCGCTCTGCAGACTCCGTCACTGAACAGCTTCGTCTACAACGAACTCGAACCCGACACCTGAGCCGTTGCGGCGTCTGCGGGCATAGAGTCCTGCACGCAATGGTGAGGTGACCGGGTGGTCGCGGCTCGTGCTCGCACGGGTCGAGGAAAGTCGGGGCTCCATCGGGCAGAGTGCTGGCGAGAGCCAGGTCGGGGCGACCTGACGGACGTGCAACAGAGAGAGACCGCCGATGGTTCTCTTCGCCTCCGGGTGCAGAGTTCACAGGTGAGGGTGAAACGGTGCGGTAAGAGCGCACCAGCGGCGTCGGTGACGGCGTCGGCTCGGTAAACCCCACTCGGAGCAAGGTCGAGCAGAGCGATGGGCGGCCCGTCCGTTTCGCTCGGGTAGACCGCACAGATGGATGGCCACCGGGAGCGCAAGCTCCTACAGAACCCCGCTTACAGGCCACCTCACCATTGCATCTGCACCTCGCCTCACGCCGTTTCGTTGAAGGTCAGCAGAACCGGGCGGCGACCGCGGATGGCCACGCGGCAGATCGATGCGTGATCGAGGTGGCAGTTCCAGGAGATGCCGATGTCGACGCCGAGCGCCCATGCGACAGCCGACTTCATCGGCGACACGTGGCTGACGACCACGACGTTCTCGTGAGCCGCTCGCTCCACCAGGTCGGCGCAGGCCGTGCGCACCCGATCGTCGAGGGCCTTCAGCGATTCACCGCCCTCGGGCACGAACGAGTAGTCGTTGCGCCACGTCTGCCACACCTCTGACGGAACGTCTGCGTGGGGCACCCCTTCGTAGATCCCGTACGACAGTTCGACGAAACGCTCGTCGGTCTCGACCTCGAGTTCGAACGCCGCAGCGGTCTGCTGGGCCCTCTTCAGCGGGCTGGCGACGACGGCGTCGATCGACCCGACCTCGTCGACGATGTACGCCGCTGCGTCGATCGCCTGCTGCCTGCCGAGGTCGTCGAGGTCCTGGTTGAGGCGGCCCTGCAACAGGCCCGCCTCGTTCGCGGCGGTCCGACCGTGGCGCAACAAGATCAACACAGAGCAAAGTGTGTCACACGATCGGATCGACACGAGCGATCGACCTCGTCAGGCGGTCGGGAGCACGCCACTCTCAGGTCGCCCGGTCGGGGACCGCATCGAGGCGACCGTCATCGAGGAACCGTCGACGCCGTGCCGAATCCCCCATCCCGTTGCGACGCCACAGCCACACGCAGCCGGCGACCCCCACGGCCTCGAGGGCGACGCTGATCAATCCTCGATCCACGATCGGGATGCCGCTGTCATCGAAGCCGAACCCTGTGAACGGCCACCAGAACGTGTCGGTGTCGTTCCACGCCGCGTCGAACACCAGGTGGAGGAACATGCCGATCGGCAACCCGAGCAGCGTCTTGCGGCGCCCGCTCCCCCGCTTCGTCCCGATCATCACCACAGCGAGGAGAGCGATGCTCACGGTGACGCTGTGCAACGCACGCGCTCCCCCGAACACCGCGTCGACAGCAGGCAGCACGGATCCCACGAGCAGCAATCTGTTGTCGAAGCTCGGATCACGGAAGACGAATCCGATCGTGATCACCGACGTCGCGAGGAACCAGAAGAACACGGGGGCCGTCTACAGCGCGAGCATTCGTCCGCAGTTGGGGCAGTCGGCGACGCCGTCGGACACCGCTGCTTCCTCCTTCACGTCGTCGACCTCGGCCGCCGACAGGTCGAGGTGACAACCGTCGCAACGGTGCCCGACGAGCTTCGCCACGGCGACTCCCGACGATGCACGCACCCGGTCGTACCGGACGATCACGCCGTCGGCCAGTTCGCTGCGGGCAGCCGACCGCT
>JBBSOH010000021.1:0-24648 GCA_038259945.1 Acidimicrobiales bacterium | reverse complement strand
GGCTTCGCGGTCGGGGTCGGTGTGCATGCGCCACGTGTCGAGGACGAGTGTGAAGTCGGCGTGGGGCATCGTGGTGGCCCACTCGCAGAGCATGGGTTCGTCGTGGGCGAACTGATCGGAGATGTTCTGCGTCCATGCGTTGGCGAGGAGTCGCAGCGATGATTCGGCGAGGATGCCGTCGGCGAAAGCGGCTCGGATGACGGGCATCTTCTGGATGCGGTCGGCGAGGTGGAGGGTGAGCTTGCAGAACCCGATGCCTTCGCGAGTGGTGACGGCCAGCCAGTCGGTGGGGGAGCGGAAGCCGCACGCGTAGAACGATCCGCCGTTGACGACTGCGTCGACCTCGTCCAATTGGACGGACCGGTTGCGTCGCATGGCGCGGGTCGCGGCATCGACCGCAGGTGTGGGGTCGGCTCGTTCGGCCATCTCCTCCACGCACTCGGCAAACACCTGTCGGGTCATGATGTCCATTCAAGCATGGGGGTACTCCAGAGTTTCCGGAAGCCGGGCGTCGCTGTCGACCTCCCCGAACGACTGCATCGCAGCAACGTCGAATGGCTCGACCTTCCGTCGTGGAGTGCTTCGAGCGGCTTTGATTCCGGTGTTGTGCTGACCGTCAGGTCTGGGGTCTGCGGGCCAGCACGTTCGCGTGGTCGAGCGGGCGTGCGCCGTCCGGTGGGGGCCCGACGTCGACCTCGACGTCGACGAATCCGGCGCCTCGGAGCCGTTGTTCGATCGTCGCCGGGAAGAGCTCGAAGGCCGTTGCCACTGTGTGATCGAAGGCCGTGCCGTGTCGTTCGGCCGAGGATGCAGCGAAGAACGAGACCAGGACCGGCGCGCCCGGCTCGAGAACTCGCATCCACTCCGAGAACACGTCGGGCAGGATCCAGGGAGACAGGTGGATCAGCGAATGTCTCGAGACGATCCCACCGAGTGAGCCGTCGGCCATGTCGAGATCGGTGAGGTCGCCCACGCGGAACCGGCCGTCGGGAAAGGCGCGACGAGCCTGAGTGATCTGGCCGGGCGACAGGTCGTATCCGACGACCGTCAATCCGAGCGCGGTCAGGTGGTGGGTCACATGGCCCGGTCCGCAGCCGAGGTCGGCAACCACGCCACCCGTCGGAGGGACCAGGTCGGCGAATCTCGCCAGCCATCGTCGGCCGGCCGCATCCCGATCGAGCTCGTCGAGGAACAGTTCTGCATACTGCTCGGCCACGGCGTCGTACGGATCGGGCATCACCGTTGTCCCGGCTGCCCGCCCGAGCCGGCTGTGGAAACCGAGTGGTCGAGCAGGCGAAGCAGCCCGACGAGCTGCTCGCGCTGATCGGAGCTGAGGGCGTCGACCAGCGCCCGTTCGTTCGCAGCGTGGTCCACCAGCGCTGCATCGACCCGCACCCGCCCGTCCTCGGTGAGCGTCACCAATACCTGGCGGCCGTCGGTCGGACTCTTCGACCTCGTCACGAAGCCTCGGCGTTCCAGGCGATCGATGCGGTTCGTCATCGCACCCGACGTGATCATCATCGAGTCGAGCAGCCGACCCGGTGTGAGCTGGTGGGGGTGCCCGTTGCGCAAGAGGGTCGCGAGGACGTCGAACTCCCACGATTCGAGGTCGTGACGTGCGAACACGGCGTCGAGGCGCGGGCGGATCATCCGCTCCAGTCGACTGATCCGCCCGATGATCGCCATGCCCGACACGTCGACGTCGGGCCGCTCACGGGACCACTGCTCGACGATCTCGTCGACCTGATCGGCGGGATCGGCGGGATCGGCGGGATCGGCGGGATCGGCGGGATCGGCGGGATCGTGCGGAGGAGGATCGAGGGGCACACCGCAGTTTCTCTTGATATCGAGAGAATTGCAAGATAGTGTTGTCTTCATGTCAAGAGAGTCGACGGTGCGTGGAGTCACCGCCCGCACCGCGTTGACGCCCGCGGTGTGGGGCACCACATACATCGTGGCGACCGAGTTCCTGCCCGACGGCCGCCCGATGTTGGCGGCCTGCGTGCGGGCGTTGCCCGTGGGGCTCGCCTTCGTCGCATGGTCTCGACGCCTGCCCACGGGAGCCTGGTGGTGGCGTTCGGCGGTACTCGGGTCGCTGAACATCGGTGCCTTCTTCGCTTTGCTGTTCGTTGCGGCATTCCGCCTTCCCGGTGGGGTCGCTGCCACCGCCGGGGCGATCCAACCCCTGGTCGCCGCCGGGATCGCCGCCGTCGTCCTCGACGAAGTGTTCACCCGCCGAACGGCCATGGCCGGCACCGCAGGCATCGTCGGGGTCGCGATGCTCGTCCTGGGCCCGGAGGCATCACTCGACCCCGTCGGGGTGATCGCCGCAGTCGCCGGCACCCTCTGCATGGCGACCGGAGTCGTGCTCACCAAGCACTGGGGTCGGCCGGTCGACCTCGTCACCTTCACCGGGTGGCAGCTCAGTGCCGGCGGCATCCTCCTGGTGCCGGTCCTCCTGATCACGGAAGGCCTTCCGACGTCGGTGAGCGCCACGAACGTTGCCGGTTTCGCCTGGCTCGCCGTCGCCGGGACGGGTGCTGCGTACGCGAACTGGTTCGCCGGGATCCAGCGTCTGCCGATCGCAATCGTCAGCTTCCTCGGGCTGCTCAGCCCGCTGGTGGCGACCCTGGCCGGATGGGCGGTACTCGACGAAACCCTCACTGTCACGCAACTCGGCGGGGCTGCACTCGTCCTGTCAGCGGTGATCGCACCACAACTCCCGATCCGCCGGAACCGGTCCGCCATGGACCGGACCTCGAGCTACTCCGGGATGGGTGCTCGGTCGCGGTAGTCGGCCCACTCCCACTCGCTGCCGTAGTCGTCGAGCAGGTCGAGGAACGGTTTGGCCGGGAGCGCCTCGGGCCCGACGATGCCCACGGCCGACCAGACGCCGGTGGCCATCAACTCGATCGCCACCGCCGGCATGACGGCCGTCTGCCAGACCACAGCCTGATGGCCGAACTCCTTCATCGTCCAGGCGTTGTCGACGAGGTGGTACACGTACACCTCGCGCGGTTCGCCGTCGATGCCCGTGCCCTTCACCCAACTCCCCGCGCAGGTGCGACCCGTCATCCGGTCGCCGAGCGTGGCCGGGTCGGGCAGGGTGGCCGCAACCAGATCCCGTGGTGACACGTTCACGCCCTTGACGTCGACCCCGGTCGTCGAGTCGAGGTTCAGTCGGTGCAGGGTCTTGAGCACGTCGATGAAGTCCTCGCCGAGGCCGTACTTGAACGTGACCCGGTCGACGTCGATCCACCGCGGCATCAGAATCACCTCCTCGTGCTCGACATTCACGCAGGTGACCTCGCCGATGCCCTCGGGGAACGTGAACACCTCGGGCTCGCTGAACGGCTCCGTGGTGAACCAGCCGCGCTCGCGCTCGTAGACCACCGGTGGGTTCAGGCACTCCTCGATCGTGGTCCAGATCGAGAAGGTGGGGGCGAAGTCGTGGCCGTCGACGACGAGGTCGGCGCCGTCGCGCACGCCGATCTCGTCGACCTTCGAGAACAACTCGTCGGCGGCGAAACGAGCGGCCACATCGGAGAAGCCCGGTTCCACACCCATCCCGACCAGCGCCATCAGGCCTCGGTTCTTCCACGTCGGGTGCTCGGCGAACTGCCCGTCACCGAGGCGGATACCCGTCCGGTTGTAGGGGTCGTCGGGGTGCGGGGTGGACAGGTTCATCGCCATGTCGACGTAGTTGCACCCGGCGTCGAACGCACCGAAGAAGATCGGCGGGTTGAACCGCGGATCGCAGGCGTTGAGGATCACGTCGGCGCTCATCGCGCGGGCCAGTTCCGTGACCGATTCACGGTTGCTCGCATCGACGTGAGCGGCGGCGAAACGGACGTCGCCACCGTGTTCCACGACGCGTGCGACGGTCGACGCCGCTCTGTCCAGGTCGATGTCGGCCACCGTGATGTGCGTGAACACCTCACGCGTCGCTGCGATCGACACGAACGCCGACCCCACACCACCGGCACCGACGACGAGGACACGCATCGTGCCAAGCTACTCAGCGCCAGGAGTTCGCCGGTCCACCGGGCGACGACACCCCGACGACACCGGCCAGGCGCGTCGACGCGTACGATCGTGCGATGCCGCGGGCAACGGACTCGAACGGTGTCGGGTCGTCGCTGTGGGCGAGTCAGATCGGTGCGCACGGGGCGTCGCGACGTCCCCTCGATGGCGATCGACGCGTGGACGTGGCGATCATCGGCGCGGGCTACACCGGGCTGTGGACCGCCCACTCGATCCTGTCCATCGACCCGACGGTGTCGGTGTGCGTGCTCGACGCCGAACACGTCGGGTTCGGAGCATCGGGGAGAAACGGAGGCTGGTGCGTCGGCGAGATCGCCGGTGGGCTGCACAAGGCGATCGCACTCTCGGAAGGCAGTGGGGGCGGTTCAGATGGAGGGATCCGTCTCACCAGAGCGGTGATGGACACCGTCGACGAGGTCGGCCTGGTCGTCACCAATGGGGGCATCGACTGTGGATTCGTGAAGGGCGGCGTGATCCGTCTCGCTCGCACGCGCCCGCAACTCGACCGCCAGCGGGCCGAGGTCGACGATCACCGTGCCGCAGGCTTCGACGAGGACGACCTGCGCCCGCTCGACGCCGGCGAGGCGCGGTCGATGCTCGCCGCCACCAGCGTCCTCGGAGGAATGTTCTTCGCCCACGGGGCTCGCGTCCAACCGTTTCGCCTCGCACTGGGACTGGCGACGGAGGTCGAACGACTCGGCGGCATGATCCACGAACGGACCCGGGTCACCGACATCGTTCCCGCAGGCGGCCCTGTCCGGACGAGCCAGGTCGTGACCGAGCACGGCACGGTCACTGCCGACGTCGTCGTGCGGGCAACAGAGGGCTACACCCGTGGCCTGCCGGGCGAGCGGCGCACACTGATCCCGTTCTCCTCGTCGATGGTCGCGACCGAGCCGCTCGCCGTGGAACTGTGGGACGAGATCGGCCTCGACGACTGCCAGACCTTCGGCGACGACCGCCGGATGGTGATCTACGGGCAGCGGACCACCGACGACCGGATCGCCTTCGGCGGACGTGGAGCGCCCTACCTGTTCGGGTCGAAACTACGCATCGACCACTGCGACCCGGCGGTGTCGGATCGGGTGGTGCGGTCACTCCACGAACTCCTGCCCATGGTTCGTCACGCCGAGATCACCCACCGGTGGGGAGGTGTGCTCGGGATCCCGCGCGACTGGCGGCCCTCCGTCGGCCTCGACCGAGCGATGGGTGTGGCGTGGGCGGGCGGCTACGTGGGTGAAGGCGTCGCCGCAGCGAACCTCGCCGGTCGCACCCTCGCCGACCTGATCCTCGAGCGCGACTCCGACCTGACGACGCTGCCGTGGGTCGACCACCGCTCGCGACGCTGGGAACCCGAACCGCTGCGCTGGGCGGGCGTCACCTCGATGCTCCGACTCTCGGCCTTCGCAGACCGCGACGAAGCCCGAACCGGGCGATCTTCACGCCTCGGTGCCGTCGCCGACCGTCTGCGCTGACGGGGTGTACGGTCCGGTGATGCCGGGGCCGGACGAGGACGGAGCAGCGGACCTGCAACTGGCCTCGATCCTCGTCACCGGCGGCGGGAGCGGGATCGGAGCGGCGCTGGCCCTCGAGCTCGCAGCCCGGGGGTGCAACGTGCTCGTGTCGGGTCGCCGCAACGGCCCTCTCGACGAGGTGGCCGAATCGTCGGCGAGGATCACGAAGAACGCAGGAGACGTGACCGACGCGTCGCATCGCACGGAGTTGGCCACGGCGCTGGCAGGTCTGCAGGCGCCGAGGGCCGTCTTCCACGGTGCCGGGTACTTCCAGGCCGGGCTTCTCGACTCGCTCTCCACCGACGACTGGCGCCGTTCGTTCGACACCAACGTGCAGGCGCGGTGGGAGTTGTCGCGCGAGTGTGCGCCGGCGCTCGATGGCGGTCGGATCCTCTTCATCGGCAGCGACGCAGGGTCGGCACCTCGGGCCGGTGCGGCGGCCTACTCGATCGCACAGGCAGCGTCGGAGACCCTTCGTCGCGCCCTCCAAGCCGAGTGGGTCGACACCGGGATCGCCGTCGGCTCGTTCAAGCCGGGTCTGGTGGACACCGACATGGTCCGCGGGTTCATGCGACTCTCGCACCACGACTTCCCGGCGAAGTCCACCTACGACGAGTACCTGGCGAACGGCTTGATCGCATCGGCACGTGATGTCGCCCGCTTCGCCGGCTGGCTCCTGCTCGACGTCGACAGCTCCCGGTTCGCCACGACCGAGTGGGATGTTCGCGACGAGGGGCACCACGCCGAATGGTGTGACGGACCGCTGTACCCCGACGCACGCTGATCAGGCGCGGGTCGGGATCTGCTGGGTGATGCAGTGGATGCCGCCTCCGCCGTACGCGAGGATGCGGCTCGACACGCCGACGACGTCGCGCTCGGGGAACGCGTCGGCGATGATCGCCAACGCGTCGACGTCGTTCGGGTGATCGGCCGTCGGCACCACGACGCCACCATTGGCGATGTAGAAGTTCAGGTAGCTGTTGCGGTACGTCTCGCCGCCGACGTCGAAGTACGAGTTCTGCGGCACCTCGATCACCTCCAACGGTGACCCGGTCGCGTCGACGGCAGCATGCAGTACGGCCAGATTCGCTGCCATGCGGTCGTGGTTCGGGTTGCGCTGGTCGTCGCACGACTGGGTGATCACCGTGCCGGGTCGCACGAATGCGCAGACATTGTCGACGTGGCCGTCGGTGTGCGTGTCCTCGATGAGCCCCGACGGCAGCCACACGACCGTGTCCACACCGAGCGTGCGGCGCCACTCGGCTTCGATCTCCGCTCGCGACATCTCCGGGTTGCGGCTCGGGTGCAGCACGCACTGCTCGGTCGTGACCAGGGTGCCCGCTCCGTCGACGGTGATCGATCCGCCTTCGAGGACCATGGGCGACCCGCGTCGCGTCTCTCCGAGTCGGTCGAGGAGAGCACTGGCGACGGCCGCATCGTGATCCCACGGCGTGAACTTCTCGCCCCAGGAGTTGAACACGAAGTCCACGCCGGCGCGCCGACCGTCGTCGTGGAGCGTGAAGATCGGCCCGGAGTCGCGCAGCCACGAGTCGTCGATCGGCAACTCGATCACGGTCACCTCGCCGGGCAATGCGGCCCGTGCGTGAGCAGCGTGTCCGGGAGTCGCAATCATCGTGACCGGCTCGAATGCAGCGATCGCGTCGGCGGTGGCGGCGTAGTCGACCACTGCGGCGTCGAAGTGTTCGTTCCACAGGTCGCGCCGGGTGGGCCACGCCATCAGGCAGCCGTCGTGCGGTTCCCACTCCGCCGGCATCCGCCAACCGCCGCTCGCCCCGTCCGTCACGACCGGAACGCCTGCGTCGCCGCCGGTGCCTGACACGGACGGTCGGTCATCCTGTGCCTGACACCCGATGACGCACGAGATGACTGCGACGATCGAGTCATCCTGTGTCTGACACCAGATGGCTGCGATGGCGGATCTGACGCTTCGGGGCCGGCGGTCACGACGGGCGGCCCAGGTCGGAGTGGTCGGCGAGTCGACCGTAGGCGTCGGGGCGACGGGTGTAGACCAGACCGAAGTCGAGCCAGTCCTCGCGCTGGCCGAGGTCGAGTTGGGCCACCAGTACAGCGGGTCGGTCGCGAGGAGCCTGGACGACGGTGCGGCCGTACGGGTCGGAGATGAACGACGAACCGTAGAACGTGAGCGGACCCTCGATGCCGATGCGATTGACCGCCACCATGAACGTCGCGTTCGCGAGTCCGTTGGCCGCGATCATCTGGTGCCACATCGGCTGGGAGTCGAAGCCCGGTCGGTGTGGCTCGCTGCCGATGGCCGTGGGGTACACGATCACCTCGGCGCCGTCGAGAGACATCACGCGCGCGAGTTCGGGGAACCACTGGTCCCAGCAGGTGGGGAAGGCGAAGCGGGCGCCGGCCACCTCGGTCACCGGGCACCCCGTGTCACCTGGCTCGAAGTACACGTCCTCGTGGTAGTACTCGAACTCCGGGATGTGGGTCTTGCGGGTGCGAGCCACGAGAGCCCCGGTGGCGTCGAGGCAGACGGCGGTGTTGTAGCCGACGTTCCGCGAAGCGATCGGCTCGGCGCGCTCGTAGAGCGACGCATGAACGGCGATGCCGTGCTCGACGGCCAGCGAACGCCCCAGCGCGACGGTCGGGCCGTCCTCCACGGCTTCGGCGAAGCGATCGAGCGCATCGGCCACGGCCGGCTCCACGCAGAAGTACGGCGACAGCGTCAACTCCTGGAGGAGCACGACCTCAGCACCCTCCGCCGCAGCCAGCGCGACACCAGCGCGCAGCGTTGCCTCGTGGGCCCACGGGTCGGGGTTCCACGCGCACTGCACCGCGCCCACGCGCAGCGGTCGCTCCTCCGTGCGGTCGCCGCGGAACGGCGAGTCGAGCGCTGTGTCGGCGACGATCAAGTCGAACTCGTCGGTCACGTACCCATCACCGCCCACCGTCCGGTCCGATTCGCACTTCTGGGTCTCTGGCACCGCGGAAGTCGCGCCCCGGGAGACCCAGAAGCACGAGAAGTCCGGGCGTGACCTCTGCTCGTCACGAGTCGAAGCCCAGGCCGAGTCGGTCGAGCGTGCGGAGCCAGGCGTTGCGTCGCCCGTTCTGATCCTCGCGGTCCATCGACCAGCGGGTGGCTTGGATGCCGGCGAAGCGGAACGGTTCGGGTGGGAACGGCAGCGGCTTGGACCGGACGAAGTCGGTCTGGGTGGCGATCGACTTGCGACCCTGCAACAGGTCCAGCATCGTGGACGCCGCGAATCTGGTCGCCGCCACGCCGAGGCCGGTGTACCCCACGGCGTAGACCACCCGGTTCTGCATCGCCGACCCGAAGAACACCGAGAAGCGGGTGCTCGTGTCGATGGCGCCTCCCCACACATGACTGAACGCCACGTCATCCAACTGCGGGAACGTCTCGAAGAAGTGCTCGGACAGCTTCGCCCACGTCTCGGGCCTCGACTCCAATTCGACCGAGGTCTTCGACCCCCAGTAGTAGATGGCGTCGTAGCCGCCCCACAGGATCCGGTTGTCAGCGGTGAGCCGGTAGTAGTGGAACTGGTTGGTGATGTCCGACAGCCCCTGGCGCTTCTCCCACCCGATGCTCGCCATCTGCTCGGGGGTGAGCGGCTCGGTCACCAGGCAGTAGTCGTACACGGGCACCATGTAGCGACGCACCCGCTTGAGCAGCGGCTTGTCGGCATTGGTGCCCAGCACCACCTGCGCACAGCGGATCTTGCCGAGCGGTGTGGTCACCAGCATGCCCACGCCGTCGGTCTCGACATCAGTCGCCTTGGAGTGCTCGTAGATTCGCACACCCAGGTCCTCGGCCACCCGCTTCAACCCCCACGCGAGTCGGGCTGGGTCGACGAGTGCGGCACGCCCCGACCGGAACAGCCCCGCGACGTACGTGGGCGAGTCCACCTCGGCGCACATCGCGTCGGTGTCGAGCCACTCCACCGCCTGGCCCATGGAACGCAGCGTGTCGTGCTCCTCACGCAACTCGTCCACGTACGACGCCGGGTGACCCGTGTGGGCCACGTCGATCACCCCCGTGCGCTCGTATCCGCAGTCGATGTCGTACCGCTCGATGGCAGCCTCGATCTGGTTCAGGTTCTGGAGACCGAGTTCCTCCAGGACGTCGATCTCGTCCGCGTGACGAGCGAGGCCGTTGCCCACTCCGTGTGTGAGCGACGACTCCATGAAGCCACCGTTGCGTCCGCTCGCCGCGCCGCCGACCTCGCCCTTGTCGATCAGCACCACGTCACGCGACGGATCGCGTTCCTTCGCGATGACGGCAGCCCACAGGCCCGTGTAGCCGCCGCCGACGATGCACAGGTCGCAGTGCTCGTTGCGGACGAGGGTGGGGTTCGACTCGGGGATGTCGACGCTCTCGGTCCAGAACGGGATCGGCTCGGCGTCGGAGATGGCGTCGAGTGCACGCTGTGACACGGCGGAGTCGGCGTCGTCGGGACGCTCGGATGCCAGAGATCTGGCCATGGGTGGTCCTCGGTGGATCGGGTGGTTGCGTTGGGATGGTTGTGTTCGGATGGGTCAGGCGTGGTGACGTTCAGCGGGCCTGGCGCCGGCTGCGGAGCGTGCCGATCAGCGTGCCCGACGCCATCAGCAGCACCGATGCCACCAGCACGATGGTGGCCAACACGTTGATCTGCGGCGAGAACGAGTTCTTGAAGCTCGCATTCACGAACAACGGGAACGTGCTCACCGAACCCGCATTGAAGAGCGTGATGATGAAGTCGTCGAGTGACAGCGCGAACGAGAGGAGCGACGCGGCGAGGATGCCCGGCAGGATCAGCGGGAACGTGACCTTCCAGAACGTGCGCATCGGCGATGCGCCGAGATCCTGAGCGGCCTGCTCGAGCGTCCAGTCGAACCCGCGCACGCGGGCGCGCACGGTGAGTGCCACGAAGCTGATCTGGAACATCACGTGAGCGATCACCACCGTGTTGAACCCGCGGGTGATGTCCTGGTCGAGGAACAGCGTGGCGAGCGACGAGCCGATCACGATCTCGGGGGTGGTGAGCGGCAGCACCAGCACGAAGTCGAGCAACGCATTGCCCTTGAACCGGTAGCGGGCGAGCCCGATGGCGATCAGCGAGCCCAACACCGTCGCGATGATCGTGGAGATGGCGGCGATCTTCAGGCTCTCCACGAGCGCATCCGTGAGCGCTTCGTCCTTGAGCGGTTCGCGCCAGTTGTCGAGCGTGACGTTCTGCCACACGAAGTTGAACTTGCCCTTCGGCTCGTTGAACGAGAACGCGACGATCCAGATGATCGGGAGGAACAGGTAGACGAGCACGGCGGCGGCGAACAGGTTGAGTCCCCACCGCACGACCGACCCCACGGGCGACGACGGCGCACTCATGGCCGCGACCTCGTGTCCACCACGACGCTGACCACGGTCATGCGAGATCGTCCGTTCCGAAGAAGCGGCTGTAGATGACGACGAAGACGGTGATGATCGCCATCAGCACGAACGACATCGCCGAAGCGACCGGCAGGTTGTTCTGGACGAGGAACTGGTTCTGGATCGATTGGCCGATCACCGACGTGTTCGGGTTCCCGAGGTACTGCTGGTTGACGAAGTCGCCCGACGCGGGGATGAACGTGAGCAATGTGCCCGCGAACACGCCGGGGAGCGAGAGCGGGAACACGATCGTGAAGAACGCCCGCACCGACCCCGAGTAGAGGTCCTTCGCGGCGTCGACCAGGTTGAGGTTGATCTTCTCCAGGCTGACGTAGATCGGCAGCGCCATGAACGGCAGGAAGTTGTAGGTCAACCCGCCGATCACCGCAGCAGGCGTGTTGAGGATCTTGTCGCCGTCCATGATCCCCACTGCGTCGAGCAGCGGTTGCAGGCCGACCGCGTCGAGCACGTTGGGGATCGGCCCGGTGTCGGCGAGCAGGCTCTGCCAGGCGATCGTGCGGATCAGGTACGACGTGAAGAACGGGATGATGATCAACCCGAGCAGCAGGCCGCGGTACTTGCCGCCACGGAACGCGATCACGTAGGCGAGCGGGTAGCCGAGCAGGATCGTCAGGATCGTCGCCACGGCCGCGTAGCCGAAGCCCCGCTGGAACTGCCCGCCGAAATCCGTGAACGCCGTCGAGTAGTTCCCGAAGTTCCAGTCGAACTCCGCCTTCACGGCGAACCGACTCGGCAAGGTGGACAGCGAGTTGCGCAGCAGTGTGACGAGCGGTGCGAGGTAGAACAGCGCAAGCCACAACATGCCGGGCTTGAGCAGACCGTAGGGCGCGATCTTGCGGCGGGCCTCGGGGCCGCCCAGCACCGCTGTCACGATGAGCATCACGATGGTGCCGAGGGTGAGGGCGAGGGCGATCACCGCCGCCACACCCGTGACCAGCCTCGTGCCGACCAGCACCAGCAGCAGGCCGGCCAGCAGCAGCCCGCCGAGACCGATCCGTTCGGGATCGATCGGCCGACGAGCTGCGGCCGGAGAGTCGCCGGACGCGTCGGAGTCGTCGTCGGGGCTGTCGACCGAATCGAGGCTCGGGTCGGAGATGGTCACGGGAACGGGTGGCGATCGGTGTCGGTGTTCGGGGTCGATGCTGCGGGTCAGGCGCCGGTGATCTCGGCGAACCTTGCGTCGTATTCGGCTTCGACGTCCTCGGCGAGGTTGGCGAAGGCGAACGTTCGCGCCACGGTGGCGTCGTCGGGGAAGAGCAGCGGGTTCACGGCCAGTTCGGGGTCGATCTTCTCCAGTTCGGCCTGCACGCCGGCGACGGGCGACACGTACTGCACCCAGGCGGTGATCTGTGCGGCCTGCACCGGGTCGTAGCAGAAGTTCATCCACTGTGCTGCGGCGTCGCGGTTCGCCGCACCCTTCGGCATCACCATCGCGTCGGCCCAACTCGTGCCACCCTCTTCGGGGATCACGAAGCGGATGCTCGGGTTCTCGATGGCGAGTTGCACCACGTCGCCCGACCAGCCCACGCAGGCGGCGAAGTTGCCGGTGCTCAGGTCGTTGAGGTAGTCGTTGCCGGTGAAGCGGCGGATCTGCCCGTCGTTCTTGGCGGCCTCCAACTTCTCGAACGCCGAGGCCGCGGCATCGAACGTGGACACGGTCGAGATGTCGACGCCTTCGGCCAGCATCAGTAGACCCATCGTGTCGCGCATCTCGGTGAGCATGCCGATCTTGCCGTTGAACTCGGGGTCGAACAGGTCGGCGGTGCTGTTGAGCTCGCGGCCGGTGGCGTCGATGTTGTACGCGATGCCGGCGAACCCCGTCTGCCAGGGCAGCGAGTACTCGCCGGTGGGGTCCCACGACGGATTCATCAGATCGGGGCGCAGGTTCGCGACGTTGGGAACCTGGTCGATCGGCAGCTTGTCGAGCCAGCCGAGCGCGATCAGGCGGCCGACCAGCCAGGAGGTAGGGGCGATGATGTCCGGATCGATGGTCTTGCCGGTGCCGAGGAGCGGCTGGATCTTGGCGAAGTACTCGACGTTGTCGTTGTAGGTCTCGGCGTAGTTCATGTCGATGCCGGACTCGGCCATGAACCGGTCGACCGTTCCCGTGAGGTCGTCTTCGGTGGGGTCGACGTATTCGGGCCAGTTCTCGAAGAAGAGCGACCCGCCACCACCGCCTGCAGTGGGAGCGTCGGAACCGGCGGGCTCCGCTCCAGAACCGGCGTCGGTGGTCGGACTTGCGTCGTCGCTTCCTCCGCAGGCGGCGAGGAGGGCGGGCAGCGACATTCCGGCGGCGCCGATCACGCCGGCGCGGGCGAGCAGGCGGCGGCGGCTCATGGCCATACGGCTGAAGTCGTTGTTCGGTGTGTTCTTGTTCGGTGTGTTCACGGTGGAGGTTCCTTTCGTGGCCCCGACGCATCAGCGCCGGGAGCGGGAGGTGGTTGCGGGAAGGTCGGTGTCAGCTCGTGGCGTGTGCTTCGAGGGTGTCGATGTCGTCGGCGGTGGCGCCCGGCCGGCTGGGCCAACCGGTCAGGAGGAAGGCGGCGCCGGGGTCCCATTCGAGATGGACGGTCGCGCCGGGGAGCAGGAACGGCAGGTCGGTGCCGGTGCCGACGGTGGCGACGACTTCGCTGTGGTCGGCGAGGCGCAGTCCGAGCCGGGCCGTGGCACCTTGGAAAACGAGGTCGGTGACCGTTCCGTCGAGCGACCGGCCGTTCGAGTTCGCCTCCGCCGAGGCCCGCAGGCGTTCCGGGCGCAGCATCAGCGACACCGGCGCACCGATCTCGTTGGACCGCGTCGCACGGGACCGCACCACGGCGCCGCTGTTCAGTTCGACGATCGTGTCGTCACCGTCGAACCCGCGCACCTCGCCGGGCAGCAGGTTGGCCGAGCCGATGAAGCCGGCCACGAACAGAGTTGCAGGGCTGTTGTAGATCTCCTCGGGGGTGCCGATCTGTTCGACGCGACCCTCGCTCATCACTGCGATCCGGTCGCTCATCGTGAGCGCTTCACCTTGGTCGTGAGTGACGAACACGAAGGTGATGCCCACTTCGCGCTGGATGCGCTTCAGCTCGAACTGCATCGCCTCGCGCAGCTTGAGGTCGAGCGCGGCGAGCGGTTCGTCGAGGAGCAGCGCGCTCGGCAGGTTCACGAGCGCTCGAGCGAGTGCCACGCGTTGCTGCTGGCCGCCGGAGAGTTGCGATGGCTTGCGATGGGCGAAGTCCCCCAGTCGCACGACGTCGAGCATGTCGGTGACGCTCGCCTCGTAGTCGGCCTTGGAGCGCTTCTTGGAGCGGGGTCCGAAGCGCACGTTGTCGACCACGGTCATGTGCGGGAACAGTGCGTACTGTTGGAACACCGTGTTGACGTTGCGCTTGTACGGCGGAACCTTGCTGACGTCGACGCCGTTGAGGATCACCTCGCCGTCGGTGGGTTGCTCGAACCCGGCGATCATCTTCAGCGTCGTGGTCTTGCCGCACCCCGACGGACCGAGCATCGCGAAGAACTCGCCTTCGCGGATGGAGAAGTCGGCTTCTTCGACCGCGACGAAGTCGCCGAAGCGCTTGCGCACGTTGCGCAACTCGATGACGTTGTCCGTCTCGGTCATCAGTTCTCACTCTCCCCTGTGGTGGTGCAGTCCGTACGCGCCGCCCGTCGACGGCAGCGTCCCCCGTTGCGATTGCGCAGCAGAGTAGACGCGCGATGCACGACGACGGAACTGCCGGGCCCCGAGTTCACATTGCCGACACGAACGCCAGGGGAGTCGGCGACGCCGGCGTCCGGGGGGTGGGTGCTCATCCGGTCCCCCAGTTGTAGGTCTGCTTGACCAGTTTGAGGTACGTGAGGATCTCGCTGCCACACACCCCAGGCACGCTGCGCACGTGTTCGTTGACGACACGCAGCAGGTCGTCGGTGTCCGAGCACACGACCTCGACGAGGATGTCGAAGCGACCCGCGGCCACGACCACGTACTCGAACTGATCGAACGCTGCGAGCTTGTCGGCGACCACGCCGATGTCGCCGTCGACGTTGATGCCGATCATCGCCTGGACCGGGAGGCCGATCTTGGCCGGGTCGGTGACGGCGACGATCTGCATCACGCCGCGTTCGGTGAGTCGATTCACCCGCTGACGTGTGGCCGCCTCGCTCAGTCCGACCGCCGTCCCCAGTTGCGAGTAGGCCAGACGGCCGTCGCGCTGCAGCGCCCGCACGATCGCCTTGTCGATGTCGTCGAGGTCGTGGCTGGTGGTCAGGTGCGTCATCGTGTCGTCGAGGTGATGTGGTCTCGGGTGAGGGTCCGAATCGGCCTGGTCACATTCCCAGTTCGGCCATGCCCTTGAGGAGCACGGTGCGCAGAATGCTGGTGATCTCCTCGAACTGTTCGGGGCCGGCGATCAGCGGAGGTGAGAGTTGGATGACCGGGTCGCCTCGGTCGTCGGCTCGACAGATCAACCCGTTCTCGAGCAGCGATTCCGACAGGACACGGCGGATCAACAGTTCGGATTCGTCCGGTGTGAACGACGCCTTGGTCTCGCGATCCTTGACCATCTCGATGCCGTAGAAGTACCCGGCGCCGCGCACGTCGCCCACGATCGGCAGGTCCTTCAGGGTCTCGAGTTGGCGTCGGAACTCGGGCTCGTGGTCGAGGACGTGCTGCAGGATCCCCTCGTTCTCGAAGATGTCGAGGTTGGCCATCGCGACGGCGCAACTGACCGGGTGGCCGCCGAAGGTGAAGCCGTGCAGGAACCGGTTGGTCGAGTTGATGAACGGTTCCACGAGGCGGTCGCTGACGATCATCGCTCCGAGCGGCGAGTAGCCCGAGGTGAGGCCCTTCGCGCAGGTGATGATGTCGGGCACGTAGCCGAACCGGTCCGCACCGAACATGTGCCCCAGTCGACCGAACGCGCAGATCACTTCGTCGGACACCATCAGCACGTCGTACTTGTCGCAGATCTCGCGGACGCGCTGCATGTAGCCGTCGGCCGGGACGAAGCATCCGCCCGAGTTCTGTACCGGTTCGACGAACACTGCGGCGACGGTGTCGGGGCCTTCGTGCAGGATCATCGCTTCGATGTCGTTCGCGCACGCCAGCGTGCAACTCCCCGCCAGTGCACAGAAGTTGCAGCGGTATTCGTTGGCGTTGGCGACCTTGAACGCGCCGGGCACGAGCGGCTCGAACGTGTTGCGCAGTGCCGGCACGCCGGTGATCGACAGCGCACCCATGGTGGTGCCGTGGTACCCGAGGTAGCGGCTGATGACCTTGCGCTTCTGGGGCTTGCCGACCGATTGGAAGTACTGCATGGCGAGCTTCCACGCCGACTCCACGGCCTCGCCGCCGCCGGTCGTGAAGAACACCCGGTTCAGGTCACCCGGTGCGTGGTTGGCGAGTCGCGCCGCGAGTTCGATCGCCATCGGGTGGGAGTACGTCCAGATCGGGAAGTACGCCATCTTCTCGGCCTGTTCGCGAGCAGCCTCGGCGAGTTCGACACGACCGTGGCCCACCTGCACGGTGAACAACCCGGCGAGGCCGTCGAGGTACCTGTTGCCCTGGTCGTCCCAGATGTAACAGCCGTCGCCGCGCTCCATGATCCGCACCGTGTCGATGCCGCCGCCGACCGTCGAGAAGTGACCCCACAGGTGGCGGTTGCCGAGTTCGGCGAGTTGATCGTGGTTCATGGAGGTCCTTGCGGGGGTCGGTGGAGGAGACGTCGTGCCGCTCGCCCGCCGGTCGACCCGAGGCGAGCGGGCGGCGGGAGAAAATCAGCGAGAGGTCGAGTGATGGCGACTGGATCCGTGATCAAGCACTGGATTCACGACGTGATCCGTGTCACGATGACCGTAACACGACGGATTCGGTCGTGTCGAGAGGCTCGCGTCCGGCGACCTCGAACCCACTCGCCCGGCATCGGGCATCGACCGGAGAGGACCATCACCCGCATGGCCACGACCAACTCGCCGACCCTGGCAACCGCGAACTTCGTCGACGGAGGTTGGCAGGCCGCCGCCGACGGTGCGACCGACGAGGTGCTCAATCCCGCCACGGGAGAGGTGCTGGGTGAGGTGCCGGCGTAGTCGGCCGCCGACATCGACGCCGCGGTCGCCGCGGCGCAAGCAGCGTTCGGCGGGTGGGCGAACCTGACGCCACGCGAGCGCAGCGAGGTGTTGCACAGGGTGGCCGACATCGTCGAGGAGAACATCGACGAACTGTCCGAGTTGGAGTGCCTGAACGTCGGCAAGCCCGTGGGAATCGTCGAATTCGAGATGGACCTCACGAAGGACAACTGGCGCTTCTTCGCATCCGCGTGCCGGTTCCTCGAGGGCAGGGCGGCGGGCGAGTACCTGGAGGGGTACACGTCGATGGTGCGTCGTGACCCGATCGGCGTGGTCGGGTCGATCACGCCGTGGAACTACCCGCTGAACATGGCCACGTGGAAGCTCGGCCCCGCCCTCGCTGCGGGCAACACGGTCGTGCTCAAGCCATCGGAGTTGACTCCGTACACGGCATTGCGCCTCGCCGAGTTGACCGCCGACGTGCTGCCGCCCGGTGTGTTGAACGTCGTGTGCGGGCAGGGAGGCACGGCCGGTGTGGCGCTCACCGAGCACCCCGGCATCGCGATGGTCTCCATCACGGGCAGTGTCGGTGCCGGCAAGTCCGTCGCTCGGTCGTCGGCCGACACGCTCAAGCGGGTGCACCTGGAACTGGGCGGAAAGGCGCCGGTGATCGTGTTCGACGACGCCGATGTCGATGCAGCTGTCGAGATGCTGCAGGGGATGGCCTTCTACAACTCGGGTCAGGACTGCACCGCTCCGTGCCGGGTGATCGCCGGAGCGAAGGTCCACGACGACTTCGTGAACAAGCTCACCGACGCCGTCGGCAACGTGAAGACCGGTGACCCGATGTCGGCCGACACCGAAATGGGCCCGGTCATCTCGGCCGCCCACCTCGACCGGGTGGCCGGCTTCGTCGACCGGGCTCGCGAGTCGGGGGCCGAGGTCACCGTCGGAGGGAACCGGATCGACGGCGGCGGATACTTCTACGAACCGTCGGTCGTCATCGGCTCGCCGCAGAGCGCCGAGATCATCCAGCAGGAGGTGTTCGGGCCGGTCGTCACCGTGCAGTCCGCCGCCGACGAGGCGACGGCGCTGGAGATGGCCAACGACGTCGCCTATGGCCTGGCCGCGAGCGTGTGGACGAGTGACGTCGGGCGGGCGATGCGGATGAGCAAAGCGCTGCAGTTCGGATGCGTGTGGGTCAACGACCACATCCCGATCGTGTCGGAGATGCCGCACGGCGGGTTCAAGAACTCGGGCTACGGCAAGGACATGTCGATGTACGCGGTCGAGGCGTACACCGAGGTCAAACACGTGATGATCAAACACTGACAGGAGTCGCCATGGCTGCCGACACGACCAATCTCTCCAATGTGTGGTTCAAGGTCACCGATCTCGAGGTCGCCTCGGGGTCGGGATCGTGGGTCACCGCCACCTCCGGTGACCGCTACCTCGACTTCTCCGGCGGCATCGCAGTGACGTCGACCGGTCACGCGCACCCGCACGTGGCGAAGGCGATCGCGGACCAGGCGCAGCGCTTCATCCATGCGCAGGCCAACGTCTACACCCACGACCTGCTGCAGCCACTCGCCGCGCGTCTGGCCGAGTTGGCGCCTGCCGGGATCGACACGTTCTTCTACGCGAACTCGGGTGCGGAGATCACCGAAGCCGCCGTGAAGTTGGCGAAGCAGGCCACGAAGCGGCCGAACATCATCGTCTTCCAGGGCAGCTTCCACGGCCGGACGCACCAGGCGATGGCGATGACCACGTCGAAGACCGGTTACCGCGCCGGTCATGCGCCGTTGCCGTCGGGCATCTTCATCGCGCCGTACCCCGAACTCCTCGCCGACGACCCCGAGGCCGCTGTCACCGCGGCGTTGCGCGGGTTCGACCGGTTGCTGGCCGAGGTGACCGCGCCGTCGGAAACCGCCGCGGTGATCATCGAGCCGGTGCTCGGTGAGGGTGGCTACGTCCCCGCCCCTCGCGGGTTCCTGGAGGGCATCGATGCCCGCTGCAAGGAACACGGGATCCTCTTCATCGCCGACGAGGTGCAGTCCGGCTTCGGTCGATCCGGCTCGATGTTCGCCATCGAGCAGTACGACGTGGTGCCCGACATCGTGTGCATGGCCAAGGGCATCGCGTCGGGCTTCCCGTTCGCGGCGCTCGGTACCCGTCGAGAACTCGACGACCTCTGGCCGACCGGCTCGCACGGCGGCACCTACGGCGGCAATGCCATGGGGTGCGCTGCGGCGCTGGCCACGATCGAGGTGCTCACTGCCGACGGGTTCATGGATGCGGTTCGTGCGCGAGGCGAGCAGCTCTGGTCGGGCCTGCGCGAACTGCAGGGGCGCCACGACGGCGTCGTCGACGTGCGCGGACCGGGACTCATGGTCGCCGCTCAGTTCGACACCGCCGCGCGCACGTCCGCTGTCGTGTCGCATTGTCTGCAGCACGGCAAGCTGATCACGATGACCGCGGGATCGGCCGGAACGACGATGCGGTTCATGCCGCCGCTCACCGTGTCCGCCGACGAGATCGACCTCGCACTCGCCGCCCTCGACAAGGCCTTGGTCGACGCCGCATGAGTCAGGGTCCACTCGACCCCGCGCAACTCAGGTTCGATCCGCCGTCGGTCCCGCTCGACCATGTGGCCGACGTGCTCGCCGAGCACTGGGGACTCTCGGGTCGTCTCCGCCCGCTCGACGGAGAACGCGACCAGAACACGCGGGTCACCACCGACGACGGACGCGACTTCGTGCTGAAGATCGCATCACCGAGCGAAGACCCCCTCGTCGCCGACTTCCAGTGCGCAGCGTTGCGTCACGTGGCTGCAGCGGATTCGGGGATCGGCATCCCGCTCGTGGTGCCGACCGCTGATGGGCACGACATCGTCTCCACCTCGGTCGACGGTGCCCCCGCGCCGACGCGCCTGCTCACCTTCGTGGAGGGGATCACGTTCGATGACGCAGGAACGCTCGACCTCGGAGCGCTGACGGAGGTCGGAGCGTCTCAGGGTCGCTTGGCCCGAGCGTTCGGTGGCTTCGAACACCCTGCCGCCGGCAACTTCATGGCGTGGTCGCTCGATGCAGGGATGATCCATCACGACGACCTGTGGGACGGGTTGGGCGAAGCGGGTCGAGTCGCCGCGGGTCCGTTCCGGGAACGCGTCGACGCAGTCGCCACGCGCATCGAGTCGGCGGACCCCGCGCTTCGGCGTCAGGTGCTGCACAACGACGGTCACCGCGGAAATCTGCTTCGCAGCGACACGTCGAGCACAGAGGTGACCGGCGTGATCGACTTCGGCGACATCGCCGACACCTGCGTGGTCGCCGACCTCGCCATCTGCGTCGCGAGCTTCGTCGACGGTCACCCCGATCAGGCCGACGCGGGGGCCGCGATCGTCGCCGGATACGACCGGTGGACGTCGCTCACCGACACCGAGATCGACGTGCTCGTCGATGCCGTGCTCCAACGGATCGTGCTCGGCCTACTGCTCGTGGAGTTCCAGCGGCGTCACGCGCCCGAGCACCGGCTGGGCGAGATCGGCGACGGGTTGTCGGAGTATCGAGCGAACATGACCGCCTGGGCCGCACTCGACGTCGTCGCAACGACCGAGGCGATTCGGTCGCGGGTCGGCTCCGAACGCTCCGCACGCTTCGACCGAGGGACGGCGACATGACGATGAACACGGACGCGAAACGCGATCTGATCGAGCGACGCAGGGCCGCGCTCGCGCCTGCGTACCAACTCTTCTACGACGATCCGGTCCACCTCGTGAGCGCGTCGGGCGTGTGGGTCCACGAGGCCGACGGTCGACGACTGCTCGACTGTTACAACAACGTGCCGTCGGTCGGTCACTGCCACCCGCGCGTCGTGGCAGCGCTCGCCGACCAGGCCGCACTGCTGAACACCCACACCCGCTACCTCCACGGCAACGTGGTCGAGTTGGCCGAGCGACTCGGTGGATCGCTGGCCGGGGACCTGTCCGTCTGCTTCTTCGTGTGCAGCGGCACCGAGGCGGTCGACGTGGCCGTCGAGATCGCCCGGGTCGTCACCGGAGCGCACGGTGTCGTGGTGACCGAGTCGTCGTACCACGGCAACTCGTCGCTGGTCTCGAAGCTCTCCACCGACGGCTACCCGGCGTCGGATAGGCCGGGCTGGCTCGGAGTGATCGAGCCACCCAACACCTACCGCGGGCCGTTCCGTGATGTGTCCGCGACCTCGACCCACTCGAGCGAAGCCGTGGATGACGTCTCGCTCGGTGAACGGTACGCAGACCTGCTCGACGACGAGATCGAGGCGCTCGGAGGTCGCGGTCATCGCCCCGCAGCGCTGCTCGTCGACACGAGTTGGGATTCCAACGGAGTGTTGAGCGCTCCCGACGGCTACGTCACCCGTGTCGCCGAGATCACCCGTGCAGCAGGTGGGCTCGTGATCGCCGACGAGGTGCAGGCCGGTTACTGCCGTCTCGGCGATCACTTCTGGGGGCATGACCGCTACGGGCTCGTGCCCGACATCGTCACGATCGGCAAACCGATGGGAGCAGGCCACCCGGTGGCCGCTGTCGTCACCACCCCCGAGATCGCTGCGGCGTTCGCCGAGCGACGGTCGTACTTCAACACGTTCGGCGGCAACCCGGTGTCAGCCGCTGTGGCGCTCGCTGTGTTGGACGTGATCGACGACGAGGGCCTCCTTGCGAACAGCACCGACACCGGCGCGTACCTCGGGGGCCGGTTGCATGAACTCGCGACTCGCCACGACGTGATCGGCAACGTCCAGGGATCAGGCCTGGTCTGGGGGCTCGATCTCGTGGCGGATCGAGCGACACGCGCACCGCTCTCCTACGACGACGGGCGCCGCCTCGCCACCGCGCTCCGCCACGACGGCATCCTCATCGGCCTCACCGGCCGCCACTCCAACGTGCTCAAGATCCGCCCGCCACTCGTGTTCGGACGCGAGCATGTCGAGGAACTGATCGCGAAGTTGGACTCCCGGCTCGCCGCCTTCGAGTTGCACGGCGGCGACTCGCGCAGGCGGCCCGGGGCCGAATGGTGATCCGGTCACCCCACCGCCGGCCGACCGTGGCTCAGTTGCTCCACATTCGACCGAATGCCGGGTGAGCTGTTCGGATCGAAACGATTCGTTCGCGAGGACAGCCCGGGTCAGCGGTCCACAGCACCATGATCGTCGGACCAGGTCGGCAGCTCCATGAGCCCGATGTCCAGGATGTCAATCTGGGTGGACACCCGAGATCGACGTGTCAACCACCTGGGTTGACAAATGCTCCGACCGGTACCCGGGACTGCCGCCCGGTCGAACACGCCGATCCTGCGACAACGGACCAGCAGGTCCGTATCACCGACGACCCGTCTGCTCACGCGCCCTCCTGCACGACCGTCTGGTCGATTGCCGAGGCCGCGACCCGTGCCCGGTCCCGCTCTACGATCTGGTGCATGGACTTCGCCGAACTGCAGGACGTGATCGACCGCACCTACGGCGACCGCGACCGGGACCGAGGCACGGCGCCGACGGTGGCGTGGTTGTGCGAAGAGGTCGGGGAGTTGGCACAAGCCGTCCGCAAGGGAACGCGTGAGCAGCAGATCCACGAGTTCGGCGACGTGGTCGCATGGGTCGCGACGCTCGCGAATCAGATGGGTGTCGACCTCAACGAGGCCGCGGCACGCTTTGCGCTCGGCTGCCCCAAGTGCGACGTGCTGCCCTGCGTCTGCATCGAGCCGAGCCAGTAGAGACTCGGGGTCCGGTGGCGACCGAGCGTCTCGGTGGTGGCGGTGTGACACCCGGATGAAGCCGGCTCCGTACGGTGCCCACATGACTTCACACCGTTCCATTGCTCTCGCCGCCGCCGCCGGCATGTTTGCCATTGCTGCCTGTGGCGGTGGCGGTGGGTCGCTGGCCGGTGACGCCGAAGAGCAGAGCACCGCCGCGTGCTCGTGTACCGACTTCGACTGCACCACCGAGTACATCGCCTGGTTCAACAAGGTCTCGATCACGCAGGAGGACGACCTGGCGGCGCTGTCCGGAGACGATCGTTCGCGTTACGACACAGCCCGGACCGCTGCGGCCGACTGTCAGGATGCGCTGCGCTGACGGGGTCTCAGCTGCGTTCGGCGGCGATCAGTTCGGCGATCTGGAGTGCGTTGAGCGCGGCACCCTTGCGCAGGTTGTCGTTGCTGAGGAACAGGGCGAGGCCCTTGCCTGCAGGGGCACCTTCGTCGGCGCGGATGCGGCCCACGTAGGTCGGGTCCTGGCCGGCGGCCTGGAGTGGAGTGGGGATGTCGCTGAGGACGACGCCGGGCGCATCGCTGAGCAACTCGATCGCCCGCTCGACGGAGATCTCGCTCGCGAACTCGGCGTTGATGGCCAGCGAGTGGCCGGTGAAGACGGGAACGCGCACGCAGGTGCCCGACACGAGGAGGTCGGGGATGTCCAGGATCTTGCGCGACTCGTTGCGGAGTTTCTGCTCCTCGTCGGTCTCGAAGCGGCCGTCGTCGACGATCGACCCGCACAAGGGAACGACGTTGAACGCGATCGGACGGGCGAACTTGCTCGACGCCCCGAAGTCGAGAGCCGATCCGTCGTGGGTGAGTTGGTCGGCCTGGTCGATCACCTTGCGGCTCTGCTCGTGCAGTTCCTCCACACCGGCGAGTCCCGCGCCGGACGTGGCCTGGAACGTCGAGGCGATCAATCGGGTGAGCCCGGCTTCGTCGTGGAGCGGTTTGAGCACCGGCATGGCCGCCATGGTCGTGCAGTTCGGGTTGGCGATGATCCCCTTGGCCAGGTTCGCGACGAGGTGCCCGTTCACCTCGGGGACGATCAGCGGGACGTCGGGGTCCATGCGGAACGCCGAGGAGTTGTCGATCACGATCGCACCGGCTGCGGCGTACCTGTCGGCGAGCGCACGCGAGGATGCGGCGCCGGCGGAGAAGAGTGCGATGTCGAGCCCGGACGGATCGGCCGTCTCGGCGTTCTCGACGACGATCTCATCGTCGCCCCAGGGCAACGTGCTCCCGGCCGAGCGTTCGGATGCGAAGAAGCGCAGTTCGGCGATCGGGAAGTTCCGCTCGGCGAGCAGCCGTCGCATCACGCCACCGACCTGTCCGGTCGCTCCCACGACGCCGACCCGGAGACCGTTCGACGATGTCTGCTGCGTGTTCATGACGAAAAGCCTAGCCCCGGTCGTGCCGCTGGCCAGGAGGGGTTCCGGCGGGTCGGACCGGGTGGAACCGTGCGCTTCGAGCGGCCGCCGGGGCGGACCATAAGGTGACCCGCCTCGAACACGTCGGCGTTCGAGCGACTGCGAGTCAGGGGATTCTCATGCAGGTACACAGCGATCTCTACATCGGTGGCGCGTGGGTGGCCGCAGCGTCGAGCGACGTGATCGAGGTCGTCAACCCGGCGACCGAGGAGGTCATCGCGATTGTTCCGGCCGCCTCGACCGATGATGCAGACGCGGCCATCGCCGCCGCCCGCAACGCGTTCCCGGCGTGGTCGCAATTGAGCATCGACGAACGTGTCGACTACGTCGAGAAGATCGCTGCGGCGATGGCCGAGCGTGCCGAGGAGATCGCCTCGGTCGTGTCC
>JBBSOH010000020.1:0-24886 GCA_038259945.1 Acidimicrobiales bacterium | reverse complement strand
CTCACCGAGCACGGCACGCTGCCCTGGACAGCCGCCGAGTTCGCCGACCTGCGCGCCGACGTGAAGGCGAAGGCGTCGAACCGGGCGGGCACAGCGCTGGGCGGAGCCGTCCAGGTCGTGGCTGCAGCAGCGGGAGCGAACGAGCATCTCGCCCGCCTCCGTGCGCCCGCGCTCGACGACTCGGTCACCGACGCCAACCTCCACCTCGGCCGACTCGTGCGTCCCGGCTTCGTCAGCGTGTACGGGATCGATCGCCTCGCCGACATCGAGCGCTACGTGCGCGGCATCCGGTACCGCCTCGAGCATCTCGCCGGCAACGGCCAGCGCGACCTCGTGCGCATCTCCGAGGTCGTGCCGTTGGAGAACCGCTTCGCCACGTTCGTCGATCGCGTCCCCTCGGGCGAGATGACCGCCGATGCCGCCTCGATCCGCTGGCTGCTCGAAGAGCTCCGCATCCAGGTGTTCGCCCAACCGATCGGCACCAAGACCTCGGTCAGCATCAAGAAGCTGAGCCAACGCCTGGCCTCGGTCGGCGCCTGACCCGAGTCGGCCCGCCTGGTTCTGAATGGACCGGACCAACTCGGGGCGTGCATGAGCAACCATTCGGTGTCTGACACCGAATGACAGACACCGGATGACAGTGAGATGATCGTGCGATGGATGATCGTTCTCTCGACTCGCTGACCGACCGGACGGTCGAGCTGTTGCAGACGATGATCCGCAACGAATGCGTCAACGACGGCACCAGCGAGTCCGGTCACGAGACGCGCAACGCCGACGTGCTGGAACAGGTGATCGCCGGCCCATCGGTCGACATCGAACGTTTCGAACCGGTCCCGGGTCGAGCGTCGATCGTCGGACGGATCACCGGCTCCGATCCGGAAGCTCCCAGCCTCTGCCTGATGGGCCACACCGACGTGGTGCCCGTGCACGCCGACGGCTGGCGACACGACCCGTTCGGCGGGGAACTGATCCGCACCGCCGAGGGAGTGGATGAGGTGTGGGGCCGTGGTGCCGTGGACATGTTGAACCTGACCTCGTCGATGGCCGTCGTGTTCCGCGACCTTGCGAACGACGCTGCCCGAGGCGCATTCCGACCGAAGGGTGACCTGATCTTCTTCGGCGTGGCCGACGAGGAGTCAGGCAGCGCGCACGGAGCCAGATGGATGGCCGATCATCACCCCGATGCGATCCGCGCCGACTACGTGCTCACCGAGAACGGCGGCCTGCACAGCGGACCGAGCGAGGCCCCGTTCGTGGGTGTCAACGTCGCGGAGAAGGGAGTCGCCTGGCGCAAGCTCACCGTGCGCGGCACGCCGGGTCACGGGTCCATGCCGTTCCGGAAGGACAATGCTCTCGTCAAGGCGGCGGGCGTGGTGCAGCGTCTGGCCGACTACCGGCCGGTGCCACGGTTCACCGAACTCTGGCGGACCCGTGTCGACACGCTCGGCCTCCCCGACGAGATGCGGGCAGCCCTTCTCGACGAATCGCTCATCGACGACCTGCTCGACGACCTCCCCAGCGTTCCCGCGGCGGCGCACCTCCACGCGTGCACGCACACGACCTTCTCGCCGAACCTGGTCGACGGCGGAGCGATGAAGACCAACGTCATCCCCGACCACGTCGTGGTGAACGTCGACATCCGCACCCTTCCGGGCGACGGTGCCCGGGAAGTGGACGCTCACCTCCGCGCCGCGCTCGGCGACCTCGCCGATCACGTCGAGGTCGAGACCATCATGAACGACCCGTCCTCGACATCTCGCGTCGACACGCCGCTGTGGGATGCGCTCGAACGTGCGGTCAACATCCCGTTCCCGACCGCCCGGCTCACCCCGCAACTCGTCGTGGGCTTCACCGACGCCCGGATCTACCGCGAGATGGGAGCTGTCGCCTACGGGGCCGGGCTCTTCAGCCCCGGGCTCGATGCCGGCGAGTTCGGCTCCCGTTTCCACGGTCACGACGAACGCATCGACGTCGAATCCCTCGCCCTCACCACGCAACTGTGGTCGCGGGTCTGCCGGGACATGCTCGCCTGACCGTCCCGCCGGGACGCTCGCTCACGTCAGGTGGCTCGGTATCGACCGGGCTCGACCTCGGTCGCTGCGCCGTGGCGCAGCATGCGGGCCACGTGCATCTCGGCGCTACGCCGCTCCACCGATTCCACGAACGCCATCTCCACGTGCGGGCGGTAGATGAACCGGTGCTCCACCATCTCGGCGATCGTGTGCGGCTCTGTAAGGAAGGCGAGCATCGCATCGTGGCGGCGACCGATCACGGCATGGAACCCGTCCAGCAGTTCGACGAACGTGTCGCGGCCCTCGATCACGCCCTTGTGATGGAACGTCACGTAGAAGGCAGCGTCCTCGTCGCGCACCTTCACCAAGCTCTCCTCGAAGTCGTCGAGGTCGCTCCACACGTCGCCGTAGTACGGGCCGAACCCGGTGAGGTCGATGTCGGACAGGAAGAACACGTCGCCGATCCGGAACCCCGAATGACCGCGCGTGTGGCCCGGCAAGTGGACCGCCTCGACCCGGGTGTCGCCACCGAGGTCGAAGACGTGGCCGTCGGTGAAGCCACGGGCGTCGGGTCGTGGGGTGTAGTGGAACTCGTCGAGCACCGTTCGTTCGAACTCGGTGCGGGCGTCGCCGTCGAGTCCGTACACCTCCATCAGTCCGTCGATCGAGGCCACTCCGGGCAGGTCGGCGGCGTGGACGTGGAGGCGGGCGTCGGCGAAGAATCCGTTGCCCGCCATGTGGTCCTCGTGGCTGTGGCTGTTGATCACGGCGTCGACCGGCGCTGGAGCCCCACCTCGGGACACGACGTCGATCGAGGGGTCGATCAACACCGTCTCGCCGGCGCCGCGAACGAGAAGTGAGTTCCCGGATGGGTAGCCGCCCTTGTTCGCGCCACACAGCACACTCACGCTGTCGGTCAACTTGCGTTCGTCGGCACCCCAGTCAGCAATCACGGCTGCGACCCTACGTGTACACGTTTGTGCCAGGCACGAACCTGGACGCGCTCAGCCGTCGGCGGGCTTGAGGTCGAGCGAGGCCGAGTTCATGCAGAAACGATCGCCGCTCGGGCCGGGTCCGTCGGGGAACACGTGGCCGAGGTGTGCGCCACAGTTCGCGCACACGGCTTCGGTGCGGACCATGCCGTGCGACGAATCCTGCTTCAGGGTGACTCGATCCGGGTCGATCGCCTCGGTGAACGACGGCCAGCCCGAACCCGAGTCGTACTTGGTGTCGGACTCGAACAGGGCGACCTCGCACACGATGCAGTGATACACGCCCGGGTCCTTCGTGTCGTGGTAGGCGCCCGAGAACGCACGCTCGGTGCCGGCTCTCTGGGTCACTTCGTACTGCTCGGGAGTGAGCCGCTCACGGAGTTCGGCGTCGATCGGGGCATGTGCATCGGTGGTCATCTCCACATGCTGCCCCATCGGAGACCGACCCACACGCACGCGACCGATCGACGACCTGCTGTTTCGGACTTGTTGTGTGACGCGTTCCCATCTGGCTCCGAGGCGATTCGTACGATCGGCCCATGACAGCGTCTGCTCGAACCAGCTCGTTCGTCAGACACGGAGCGGCGGCGGTCGTCGCGGCGATGGTCGTGGCGTCGTGCAGTTCGTCGGCGTCCGACTCGGCGGCGGACGGATCGGCTTCGACGGGAGTGTCCGAGTCGAGCGACGGCTCGTCGTCCTCTGGGGCCGCCCCGGTCGACTCGACCGCACGGCCGGCCGTGTACGTCTACCCCGAACCACCCGACGTGCCCACCGACGACAACCGTGAGGCGAGCGAAGCGATCGACAGGATCACGACGGGGATCAGTGCCGGAGCTCTCGATCCGACCGCGGTGGCCGATCTGACCACCTCGGGTGATGCCCGCCATGCGTGGTTCGTGTCCGACCTGCTCCGCTTCTTCCAGGGCGACGACAGCGTGCATCTCGTCGAGTCCTTCGAGACGATGACCGGCATCTCGATCGCCGAGGATCCCGAGTTGTTGCGCAGCCCCTGGTCGAGCGTGACCAACCATCTCATCGCGTGGAACACGCCCGACTACGACGGTTACCGCGAGGACAAAGCGGTGATCTTCAAGCAACTCGAACCCGGCTGGACACCGTTCTTCGACGACGTCGACGCCGACATCGACTGGCGCTACCTCAGCTGGGGAGGTGTGCGCATCGACGCCCGCCCGCTCGGTGACCCCGAGGGATGCCCGAGCGGGTGCATCCCGGCGCTCGACGATCCGACCACGACGGACGCAGCCGGGGGCGACTGGTACCCGGACGACCGGGTCGTGTTCGGCATCGTCGTGGACGACGAGTCGGTCGCGATCCCGCTCAACATCGCCGAGATCCACGAGATGTTCAACCTCTCACTGGGTGGCCGACGCCTCTCGATCCCGTACTGCACGCTGTGCGGGTCGGCCCAGGCGTACTTCACCGATCAGGCTGACGGTTCGCCGACCCAGGGCGCCGACGAGGTGCCGGTCGGGCGGACCTCGGGTCTGCTCAGTCGGTCGAACAAGGTCATGTACGACCTGGTGACGCAGTCGGTGTTCGACACGTTCACCGGCGCCGCCGTGTCGGGTCCACTGCAGGACGCCGGTGTTGTGCTGGAGGAGACCACGGTCGTGCGTTCGACCTGGGCGGAGTGGAAGCGAGAGCACCCCGACACCCGCATCATCGCCGAGGACGGCGGCATCGGCCGGAGCTACGAACTCGACCCGCTCGGCGATCGCGACGCCGACGGACCGATCTTCCCGATCGGTGACGTGGATCCGCGCCTCGACGTCCAGGAGTTCGTGGTCGGCGTGCTGCTCGACGACGGCACGGCGCTCGCGTTCCCGTCCGATTCGGCGACTGCGGCGTTCGAGGCAGGTGAAATCGTGGAACTCGGAGGTGTCGAGTTGAGACGGTCGGGTGACGGCCTCATCGCGATCGACGGCGAGTCGGGCGTCGAGGTCACGGCTCACGAAGCGTTCTGGTTCGCATGGAGCCAGTTCCACCCCGACACGCTGCTCTGGGAACCCTGACCCCAGGGCATTTCGTTCGGTCGCGCTGACCCGGTCGGTCGCAACGGGGTGGCCCGCACTCCGGCCTCTCGCGTCGCTGCGACTCAGTCCTGGACTTCGGCCTGACCGGTCTGCTGGAGGAAGGTCAGTGAATCGAACGTGTCGACCCGTCGGGTCACGAACGGGCCGCGCACGGTGAGCCACATCACGCCCGGGATCTCGACGTCGGCGTCCCCGTACCGTGCGCGGAAGCGGTAGCGCACGACCACGTCGGTCACCGCATCTCGTCGTTGCTCGACCAGGTCGGCGATCTCGTAGCTCCGGTCCTGGAAGGCTCCGAGGAAGTGCGGGAGCCGCCTGCGGTACTCCTCGCGTCCGACGCAGTCGGAGCCGAGGGCACTCTGGTTCTCGTTGCGGAAGCTGTCGGAGACGAGTTCGGCGATGGCTTCGGGGTCGTTGCCCGCCAACGCGTGGAGATACGACGTCGCGACGTCGATCGGATTCGCCATGCCAGGAACGTAAAGCGTCGCTCCAGATGCCACCAACCGCGCCGACACACGTCACGTGCGCAGAAGCGTCAGCCGAGCAGTGCGTCGAGTGCCGTGTCGGCGTGGGCCATGTCGGGTCGGTCGTGGTGTTCGAGGCGGGTGAGGTACGTGATCGCCACGTAGCCGTCCTCCACCAACTGAGCGTCGGTGCCGTCCTCCAGGTCGAGCTTCTCACCCCATTGCATCGTGACCTTGTACGCCTCGGTCTTGCCCGGGATGGGCGACAGTTCGGCAGATGCGACCGTGCGCGGCGGACGCATGCCGACCTCGGCGTGACGCCACCCTCGGAACTCGTCGACCGGCAGGTCGGGCACGTTGAGGTTGACCACGACGGTCTCGGTCGGCATGTCGTCCACCATCGACTGCACGACCGCCTTGGCGACCGTGGCGGCCGATTCCCAGTGCAGGTCCTTGATCATCTCGTCCCACGCCTGGCCCTCGACGCTGAAGCCCTTCACGGCCTGGCTCACGGCCACGCCGGACACGTTGCCGTTGCGACCGGTGAGGCAGGCGCCGATCGTGCCCGAGTGGTAGACGGCGCGACCGACGTTGGCGCCGGGGTTGATGCCCGACACGATCAGGTCGAACGGCTCACCGAATGCACCCAGGCGGGCGAACATCACGCACAGGCCGGGCGGGCCGTTGACGGTCCAGGTCTCGGCGTCGCAGTTCGGGATTCGTGACCGGTGGACCTCGGGTTGGATCAGGTGGAGGGCGCCCAACGCAGCGCCCGCACCGGAGAATTCGCGGTCGGGTGCCGCCACGACGACCTCGTGGTCGCCGTCCAGATCGCACATCGCACGCACGAGCACGTGGAGTCCGATCGAGTCGATGCCGTCGTCATTGGTCACCAGGATCCGCATGTGGGCATCCTGCCAGCCACACATCCGACCGACCCCCTCGGACCCCCGATGTTCATGTCCACCTCTGTTGATCGCTCCCGGAAGAGACAACAGAGGTCGGTCGTCAGAGGTCGAGTTGGAGCAGGACCATGGTGCGCCAGGTGTCGAACGTGAACCCGATGTCGGGCATCCGGCCGACCTCGACGAACCCGCGGCGCAGATGGAAGGCGATCGACCGCTCGTTGAACGCATCGATCGTGGCGATCATCCGGCGCAGACCGCTCGCTCGCGCTCGGGCGCACAATTCGTCCATCAGTGCGTCCGCGGCGCCGGTGCCACGCGCCGAGTCGGCGAGGTAGACGGAGTGTTCGCACACGAAGCGGAACCCTTCACGAAGTGTGCTGTCCCGGAAGTCGCCGTAGGAGGCGACACCAATCACGCCGCCGTCGGCCTCTGCGACGATGACCGGGCGCCCGACTTTCGATCGGTCCTGCCACCACTGTCGCCGGTCGTCGACGGTGTGCAGCACCTCGGTCCACTCGGCGTCACCGGCCGGGATCGCCTGGTTGAAGATGTCGGTGATCGACTCCAGGTCGGCCTCGGTCGCATCACGGATGAGCACTCACTCAGTCTGGCCGACCAGCGGCGCGAATCGACCGGCACGTGAGGGCCGACGGTCGGGTCAGATCGTGTTCGGGACCAGTTCGATCGGGCGCCGCTGGGCGGTCCGGGTGAACAGAGCGATCCCGGCGATGACCAGCGCCATGCCGCCGACCTGGACGAGTCGGACCTGCTCGTCCAGGATCACGAACGCGAACAGCACGGCCAGCGCCGGTTGAGCCACCTGCATCACGGTGATCGTGGCCATCGGCAGGTGCTGTTGGGCGAATGCGATGCACCCGTGCGCGATCATGCCGGTCAGCAGAGCGAGCACGACGACGATGAACCAGCCGCGGCCGGTCATGTCGTTCACGATGCCGTCACCGGCGAGCAGCAGCGCCATCGGCACGGTGGTGATCAGGCCGGTCGGCATCATGCACGCCATGAAAGAGATCGTGTCGACGCCGGCCGCCCGGGCACGTTTGGTGAAGATCAGGTAGGCCGTCCACGAACACAGGACGCCGAGCATGATCAGGTCGCCACCCACCGTTGCCGACCCCTTCGCCGGTCCGAAGAACAGCACGATGGCCACGCCGACCAGCGAGATCAACCCGTAGCGCAGTGCGGACCAGTTCGGACGCTCGCCGAAGATCAGTGCACCGGCGGGCACGATCGTGAGCGGTGTGAGCGTGGCGATGAACTCGACGTGGGCGATGCTCGTACGGGTCACCGCTGTGAACAGCAGCGAGATGTTCATGCCGAAGCACAGACCGGCGGGGGCGACCAGCCTCCAGGTCCGTTTGGTCGGCCAGTCGAGGCCGCCGACGGTGCCCCGAGCGCGTCGACGTGCGACGAGGAGCGTGATCCACCACGTCCCGACCGACAGCCACATCCGCCAGAACGCGAGGACCACACCGGTCACGCCTGTCCACTTGACGATCGGCGTCGACAGCGAGAACGCCATGATCGCTGCGAACATGGCGATCAGACCGACGGGTACTCCCGGCCGCTCGTCGTCCGCCGACGCCGAACCCGAGACTCGGTCGAGATCAGCCCGGGAAGTCATGCCGGTCGATGGTAGCGACGCGTCGACACCACGGGCTGGGGCTCGGGATCTTGTCGTCCGGCGCACGCTGCGACGCGACGGTGTGGACGATGATGGCGACGTGGCAACCGACCGTGCGCACGTGGTGAGCCCGAACGACTCGCTCGATCCGAGTGCACCGGTGACAGCGGCAACGACCTCGGCAATCGTCGTGGGCAGCCTCGCTGTCGCGACCGTGGCAGCGCTCGATCCGTCGGGCTGGTTCCCGTTCTCCGTCGCGAAGTGGTGGGCGGTGGTCGTGACGGCGCTGCTCGGTGCGGCCCTCGCGGCTGCCAGGATCGACCCTCGAAGGGAGCGCTCCAGGGAGGCGAGGAAGGGCACGGTGCTCGTCGTCGCTCTCACCGTGGTGGTGACGGCGTCGGCGGTGACAGGGGTGGACGGCGTCTCCGCATGGATCGGGACACCGGTTCGACACCTCGGCGCGCTCACCTGGTGGTTGTTCGCCACGATGTTCGTCGTCGGCACGACCCTCAGCACGTCGACGCGCTCGGCGGACCGAGATGCGCGGTTGGTGGCCGGGGCGCTCACCCTCGTCGCACTCCTGCTCGGGGGCTACGTCCTGTGGGAGTCGGTCGGCGGTCGACCGGTCGGGTTCGTCACGTCGTCGGATCGACTGGCGGGTCCGTACGGGTCGTCGGCGTACCTCGGGGCGTGCTGCTGCCTGCTTCTCCCCGCTGCGATCGGGCTTGCTGCGCCCAGCGATGCTCCGAGAGTCGTCCGCATCGTTGCCATCGTCGCTGCGACGGGGGTGGCACTCGGGCTCGTCGGCTCCGGAAGTCGTGCCGCCCTCGTGGGCCTCGGTCTCGCCGGGGGTGCCGCGACGATCGTGCTCGTGCGATCTCGATCGGCCGCCGGCCCAGGAGCGCGAACCGTTCCGATCTGTCTGCGTCTCCGGACGGCGTTGGCCGCAGCCGGGCTCGGCGCCGGCGCATACGCGACCGCAGCGTGGTTCGCGGTTTCCCGAGGGGTGTTCGAGCGGAGCTCGGGCTGGTCGACACGTCTGGACGAATGGGAACTCGCGGTGCGCGTCATCGCTCGGCGCCCATTGCTCGGCCACGGCCCGGAGGGATATCGAATCGCTGCGTTCTCGGCCGTCGACGACGACTACGTCCGGCGATTCGGCGAGGAGGCACTCGTCGATCGTGCCCACAGCGGCATCCTCGACGTCGCCGCGACGTCGGGTGTCGTGGCCGCCGCGTTGTATGCGGCCGTGTTGGTCTTCGTGGTCCGGCGAGCATTCTCCGTCGTCCGAATCGGCTCGTCGTCGGAGCGAGGCCTCGCCGTCTCCGTGATCGCATACGCCCTGGGGCAGCAGTTCCTGTTCCCGATCGCCGAGATCGACCCGCTCTTCTGGTTGCTTGCAGGGTTCGTCGTCGCTTCTCCACGCGACCACACCGGCCCGGGCACTGGTGTATCCGCTGACGATGTCGTGGCCGAGAGGGGAGCACGTGCGACTCGGGGATCGGCTCTGACGGTTGCATCGGTGCTGGTCGTCGTGGCAATCGCCTCGGCGGTCGCCGGAACCCGCGCCGTTGCAGCCGACCGCCTCGCCGCCGATGCCGCGCACGGCGACGATCCGACCATCGCCGTGGCATCGTCGCGCCGCGCAGAGGACCTCGCCCCGTTCGATGTGAGACACCCGCTCCACACCGCTCGATTGTCGGCGGGCCTCGCGACCCTGAGCGGTGTCGACGACGCGATCGAGGCGGTCGAACGGGCGGTGGCGATCTCTCCGAACGACCCAGCCGTCCGGATCGAACGTGCCCGCCTCCTCTCGCTCCGGGCCACCGTCACCGGCGACACGATCGACCGCGACCGAGCGGAACGCGTCTGGGCTGAACTGCTGGTCGACGCTCCTTCGTGTGCTCGGTGCCACCTCGGTTCCGCACTTGCGGCGGGAGAGCGAGGTGACTTCGATCGGGCGCAGATCGAACTGGAACGTGCTGCGGACCTCGGCAGTGCCGACGCGATCGATCGGCTCGGACGATGAGGCCGTCCACTGAAGAGGTCGTGCGGGTCGATGCGAGAAAGTTGGAACGGGGGCGGGCGCTCGGGGGTGTACTCCCCGTGACACTCACTCACCCAGCGAACACGACGGGAGAACCTCCGGTGGTGTTCGTGGCGATCGATGCGTTGGACTTCGATCGGTTCTACCGCGAGGCACGGCCGAGTGTGATCCGCGCTCTCGCGGCAACGCTCGGATCGAACGAACTCGCCGTCGAGTCGACGGACGAGGCGCTCGCCCGAGCCTGCCAGCGCTGGGAGCGCGTCGGTCGTCTGGACAACCCCACCGGCTGGGTCTACCGGGTCGGGCTGAACCACGCTCGCAACGGCATCAGGCGGACCATGCGGCGCCTCACCCACCCCGTTCTCGACCCTGTGGCCGATGCCGGGATGGCACCATCGGCAGACGTCGGGGTCGTCGATCCGGCGATCGCTGACGCGTTGCGCTCGCTCTCGGTCGATCATCGTGCGGTCGTCGTGTGCCGCTTCGTCATCGGCTGGTCGGAGGAACAGACCGCCGACGCACTCGCCATCCGGCCCGGAACGGTCAAGAGCCGCCTGAGCCGTGCCCTCATCAAACTCGAGCGTCGTCTCGACCATTTCCGTCCGGAGGAATCATGAACCAGGAACGCACCAAGCATCGTCTCACCCGCCACCTGAAGTCGGTCGCCGACGGTGCGCCCGTGCCCGAATCGTCGCCTGACGCAGCACGCCGGCGTGCCCAGCAACGGATGGTCAACCGGCGGCGTGGAGTGGCCGGTGGCATTGCGGCTGCGTCGGTCATGGGGGTCGTGGCCGGCGTCAGCGTGCTGTCCACTCCGGTGTCCACCACGCTGCAGAGTTCGGATGACGTCGCCGCTCCGGAGTTCGACGATTCGATCTCGGACACGACACCGGCGGACGTCGTGACCGTGCCCGCTCCGGCAGCCGCACCTGGGGTGCCCGCCGCGATCCAGCGCGACGCTGTCTCGACGGACCCGTCGTTTGTGTGGAAGGTGGTGGAGCCCGACAAGGAGAACTCCGTCAACGGAACGTTCTCCGGCAACTCGCCCACCACGTTTCCCACGCTCGTCATCTCGACGGCACCCGGTCGATCGAACGACTACGACAACATCGAGACGGTCGTGTGGAAGACCGAAGACGGCATCGAGTTCACGCGAGCCGACCTGTCGGCACCGTTCCCCGGCGACTTCTGGCAACCCCAGTTCGTCGGCGACGACGTGTTCTCGATCGGCACCGCTCCGGGCGTCGCCGTCAGCGACCCGAACCCGCTCCAGATCGCGGTGAACGACGTCGGCGGAACAGACGACGACTGGCGCAGCGTCGAACTGCCGATCGACACGAACGAGTACCTCGACGTGGCGATGACCTACGGGAACACCGAGGTGACGCGCATTGCGCTCGACGACCGACTGCTGATCGCAGTCACTCCGCGCCTCACCGTGGACTGGGAGTCGATCGCCCGCAGCCAAGGACTCGACGCCTCCACGTACTCGTACTGGAACGAGGCCGACCGGGGCATCGTGTACGTCGAGGCTGAGTGCCTGACACGTGACAATCAGATCCCCGGCCCGTACGCGTCGACCACGATCGTGTTCCCTGACGCGAACACGACGGTGGCGACCGACGCAGTCATCACCACCGACGGTGCCGTGATCGAGGATGCTCCCCCAGCGACCGGGCCGACCGAGACCGTTCCGACCGAGACCGAGACGCCTGCCTCTGCACCGGACGCCTCGGTGCCGGTCGGGACCGAACCGGAGGTTCCCTCCGACGGCCAGTCCGATTCGACTGCGACGACGATGCCGCTGGCGTCGACTCCGTCGGCATCGACCACCCCGTCCGCATCGACTCTTCCACCCCTCGACGCGCCGGTCGGAACCGAGCCCGCCGGGATGATCGTCGGCGATCCGTTCGAGGAGTGCCCGACGCAGTACATCTCGTGGGAGGACGCGGGCGTGCCCGCCGAGACCATCGCCGCACTCGACGCCACCTCGACCCGCTTCTTCACCGTCGACTCCGAGTTGAACGTGGTCGAACTCGAATCGCCCGCACCAGGTGTCGACTTCGTGCCGTTCGGCTTCGGCGGCGACGCGCGCTTCTTCGATCGTGATCTGCCCGCATACCGTGAGGAGACGGAGCCGGGCGCTCTGATGCCCTACTTCGAGTTCGACGGCTCCGGTTTCGTCCAGGGCGAGGCCCTCAACGTCAACTGGACGAGCCGTCCGACCCCGTTCCTCGACGGTCTGGCCGGTCTCTCCTTCTCGGATGACGGCAGTCGCTTCACGCTCCTCGACGCGACGAACACGCTCACCGAGGTCGACCTGGGTCCGATCACGCAGGAGAACACGAGCCTGTCGGCGGTCTCCGACTCGTCAGCGGCCTCGGTCGGTGAGCGGCTGGTGTCGGTGGTGGCGGAGTACCACGACCCGATCGCGGCCGCTGGCGGCGTCGAACTGACCGCCGGCGGCGTGACGATCCGACGGGAGAGCGTCAATTCCGACTACGTGTTCCTCGATGCCGCGACCGGCGAGCCGATCTCGAACGACCGGATCTCGTACGGCCCGAACGGCCGGTCCATCCTCGACGTCGACGGAGCGGTGATCACCGAGCTCAGCGACGAACGGATCTACAGCGAACTCGACTCGCAGGTGGAGCCGTACGACGCCGAATTCCCGAGATTCAGCGTTCTGACCACCGCCGACGGCGTGGCATTCAGCGTGGAGTCGGTGGCCGACCTGCTGGGCCTCGATGACGAAGACCTCACCGGCGTCCCGCGAGTCGTGTCCGACGGAACAACCGTCACGGTCACCGTCACGCTGAACGAGCGGTACGACGACGACACCCGCAAGCAACTCGTCCTCGTCGGTACCCCCCTCGGCTGATCCCAGGCTCAACCAAACGGTGCCAGACACCGTGTGACGTGGTGGACAACCAAACGGTGTCTGCACACCGGATGACACACCGGATGACAACCAAATGGTGTCTGACACCGGATGGTTACAGGCCGGGGAGGGTGAGCCAGGCGGTGGCGGCGGTGGGGTCGCCCTTCATGTCGAGATCGGCTCCGTCGGTGCGGCCCATCACGGCCAGCAGTAGATCCACGGCCGAGCCGCGCAGGGCGGCGTCGCCCGTGCGGTGGACGGCCTCCATCCGGTACTCGCCGCCGTTGCCCCAGACGATCCATTCGCCGCTTCCCTCGGTCATGGCGTCGTCGGTGCAGTGCACGTGCAGGCTCACGTCCGGCGCAGCGGTCGACTCCCGGAGCAGCGCCCGCGGCAGCAGCATCTCGAAGAACTCCGCCAACCCCGTCAGGGCGTGAACCGGGTCGAGGTCGGACGACCCGTCGACCGCGACCTCCGCGTCCCACCGATGGACCATCGCCTCCATTGCCTGGCGGCGTGACCACACCCACGCCTTCTGCTCAGCGGGGAACGGGTGCCACGTGTCGGCGTCGGGCGGCGTGGTGGCCAGCACGTCGACGAGGATCCCGGCGCCGAGCCGCATCCACGCTCCGAGTTCCTCACCCGATGCGTCGACCGCAGGTCGCGGGATGTCGACCACCGCCGGGTCGCCTCCCGCCTGGAGTGCATGAGTCGCCCACCGCTGCACGCTGCCGGTGTGGACGACCAGCTCACGCAGGTTCCAGCCCGGGCACGCAGCCACCGGTGCGGCGAGGTCGCCACGCTCGGCGCAGGCGGCGATGCGGGCCGAATCGTCACGGATCGCTGCGAGACACGAATCGAGGTTCACCAGGCCCGACGGTAGCCTTTTCACCATGAGCCCTCTCGAAGCACTCGCCGGAGAATCCGACACGGCCGCTGCCAGTGAGCCGATCATCACGATCACGCCCGAAGCGATCGAGAACCTGATCGAGATGCGTGACGACGAAGTCGACGGGGATCAACTCGGTCTGCGACTCGCCATCGCGTCGAAGCCGGGTGAGGACTTCCGCTACGACCTCTCCTTCGAGGAGTTCCTCAAGGCCGCATTCACCGACGAGGTCCGCACCCATGACGGCGTGAAGGTGATCATCCCCGGCGACGACGTCGAGATGCTCACCGGCGCGACGCTCGATCACACGTCGACACAGGGCCTCGTCATCCGCAACCCGAACAAGCCGGCGGCGCCGAACATCGAAGGCCTCGTCAACGACGATGCCCTCTCCGCCGAGGTCGAGACGCTCGTGGCGTCCGAGGTCAACCCGGCACTCGCGGCCCATGGCGGCTTCGTCACCTACGTCGGCCACGACGGCGAGGGCACGGCGTACATGACCATGGGCGGTGGCTGCCACGGTTGCTCGATGAGCAAGATGACCATGCTCGACGGCGTACAGACGATGCTGAGCGACGCGATCGAAGGCATCGAGAAGGTCAAGGACCTCACCGATCACGCCACCGGAGAGAACCCCTTCTACTCCTGATCCGAGCCGACGGGCCGCGGCCGCTCGACTCGCACAAGACCGGTCGTCAGCGGCGGGCGATGCGTCGGAGCGGTGGCTCCGTCTTCGGTGGCTGCCTGCGGGGAGGGAGTTCGCCGAGCACCCGTGTCGTGATCGCCGTGATCTCTGCCACCGCTCGTTCGAAGACCTGCTCGGTCGCGGCCGAGGTCGTCTGCACGCCGGTGATCTTGCGGACGTACTGACGGGCGCCCGCTTCGATCTCCACCTCGGTCGCCGCCGGCTCGAGCCCGCGCAGCGTGGTGATGTTGCGACACATCAGACCGCGCTCCCGTCGGCCAGCAGGTCCTGCGTGTCCGGGTGCCGACGTATGTATGCGGCGGCATAGGGGCAGAGGGGGCGGATGGTCTGGCCATTGGTCCGGATCGAGTCGAGCATTCCGGCCATCAGCACGGCGGCAAAACCCTGGCCCTGGTGGGCGGGGTCCGTTTCGACGTGCGGCACGGTGACCACGTCACCCGAGATCGAGTAGTCGGCCAGACCGACTCCCTCACCGGCCAGGTGGAGTTCGAATCGCGATGCGTGGGGAGCGTCGACGACCACGAGATCGTCGACATCCGACCCGTTGGCCCCGGTGAGAGGGGATGTCGGCTCGCCGGGCTTCGTGTCGTGACGGGAATCGGGTTCGGCCATGGGGCCAGCGTAGCGATCCGGTATGGTCATTCTCAATGAGTGGGAACCATGCAGGTCACGAGCACGATCATCGGGCCGACGGTGCGCGCCTCGGCCTGGCGGCCGGAGCGAACACGGTCTTCGCCGTGGTGCAGATCGTCGTCGGACTGGCGATCGGTTCCGTCGTGGTGCTCGCCGACGCCGCCCATCAGGCCGTCGACGCACTCGGCCTGATCACCGCGCTCATCGCGGTGCGCGTCGCGCGTCGACCCGCCTCACGCGACTGGTCGTACGGCTTCGGCAAGGCCGACGCACTCGGCGGCTTCGTCTCGGCGCTCCTGCTCGTGGCATCGGTCGGGTGGATCGTGATCGAATCGGTTCGGCGCCTGATCGAACCCGAATCCGTTGAAGGTGGTGGCGTGATCGTGATCGGATTGATCGCCATCGCTGTGAACGGCGCGGGGGTGTTGCTCGTTGGCCACGGCCATGGCGACGAAGCGATCTCGTTGCGTGCCGCCCGGTTGCACCTGCTGACCGATCTCGCCGGATCGGTCGTGGTCGTGCTGGCCGGTGTCCTGCTCGTGACCACCGACGCATCGTGGATCGATCCCGCCGCCTCGCTGCTCGTCTCGGTCGCCGTGCTGTGGTCCACCTGGCACCTGATCCGCTCCGCTGTCGGGGTGCTGCTCGATCGGTCACCCGCGTGGATGTCGGCTGCGGAAGTCGACGAGTTGCTGGCGTCGCACGTCGATGTCGACGTGGCCCACCACGTCCACGTCCGCTCGTTGGGGGCCGGTCGCCACAGCGCCTCGGCCCACGTGGTCGTCCACGGCGAGACCACCGTTCACCGGTCACAAGAGATCGTCGACGAGTTGAGCACGCTCGTGCGAGACCGCTTCGGGGTCGAGCACGTGACGATCCAGATCGAGTGCGAGCACCACTGCGCCGACGGCGAGCAGGAACACGACCACGTCGGCCACGGCCACTGACCGGCACCACGAACCGGCACCACGGAGGGACCACTGGCTGGCACCGGGGATCGGTCGACACCCGAACGGCTCTCGACGAGACGGCCGGTCGAGGGCGGACTCAGGTGATGAATCCGAGGACGTCGATGATCAGGTGGGCTCGTCCTTCACCGCCGCCCTGCACGAAGATGCCGGACGTCGTCCTGACCATCGCCATGTTGGCGACGTTCTGCCCGTCGGTGTACCAGTTGATGTTCGATGTGGTCGGCGGGTCCTGGAATCCGTCGGCGATCCGGAAGAAACCGAACCCTTCGGTCGCGGTGACGGTGACGTTCAGGATCACCCCGCTCTTCCCGGCGAGCCCGTCGACGAACAGACTGTCGCGAGCCCCCGTGCTGTACTTGTCGGGTTCCATCGTCCGACTGTCCTGGAGACGGAACGGCGCGATGAGTTCGACTCCTCCTGCAGTGGCAGCGAGTGCGGGAGTCGGAGCGGCCGTGAGTGCTGCGCCGGCGAGACCGGTCGCCGATGTGGCTGCGATCAAGCGACGCCTGGTGATGTTCGACATGATTGTTCCTCCGTTCGAGACCTTGCGAACGCGAAACTACGACAGCGTTGGCCTCAGGCGCGGCGAATATCGGCAACCGGATCAGGGTGACGCTGCTTCGTGAGCAGGGCGGCCACTCCTGTGCGTTCAGGCCGGGGTGCGCTCTGCGATCAGACCAGCGCTTGCTCGAGGTCGGCGAGCAGGTCCACGGTCTCCTCGAGGCCGACCGACATCCGGATCAGGCCCGGCGTCACGCCGCTCGACTCCTGCTCGGCCGAGGTCAGACTCGCATGGGTCGACGAAGCAGGGTGGCAGACCAGCGTCTCGGGGCCGCCGAGCGACGTGGCCACCCGACACAGTTCGACCCGGTCGAGCAACCTCGCCGCTGCATCACGAGAACCGACGTCGAACGACAGGACGGTGCCGTACTGCAGCAACTGGCGATTGGCGAGTGCATGTTGGGGGTGCTCGCTCAGCCCGGGGTAGTGGGTCTCGGCCACGGCGGGGTGGTCCGCCAACATCACGGCGAGCGAACGTGCCGACTCGTTCTGTTGGCGGGTGCGGACGGCGAGAGTGCGGATTCCGCGCAGCGCGTTGAGCGCATCGAACGGTGATGGGGTCGCCCCGTGCAGCACCCCGTAGGCCCAGATCTCCACGAGCAGGTCGGCGTCGCCCGAGATCACCCCGAGCGTCGCATCGTTGTGGCCGGCGATGCCCTTCGTCGCCGAGTGCAGCGAGATGTCGACGCCGTGGTCGAGCGGACGCTGCCCGAGCGGTGTGGCGAACGTCGAGTCCACGACGGTGAACGGTCCCTTGATCGCTCCGAGTTCGTCGAGGTCGGCGAGTTCGAGGCGGGGGTTCGACGGAGTCTCGGCGATGACCACCATGGTTCGTCCGGGTTGCACGGCTGCGGTGAACGCGCCGGGCGTGGCGACGTCGACGAATGTCGTCTCGATCCCGAACCTGGCACACGGCCCCTGCAGGAAGGCGAGCGTGCCGGCGTACAACTGGCGTTGGGCGACGATGTGGCTGCCGACCGAACACAGGCCGAGGATGGTCGAGGCGATCGCCCCCATGCCCGATGCGAAGGCGAGTGACTCCTCGGCGCCTTCGAGGTCGCGGACGGCCTCCTCGAACGAGCGGACGGTCGGGTTGCAGTAACGACTGTAGAAATCGGTCTGGCGCAGCCCCGTCGCCCGACGGTGTGCATCGTCCAAGGACTCCGACTCCCAGGTGGACGAGGCCCACAGCGCGGGAGCGAGCGAGCGCCCGCTGGAGCTGCGCCCGGCCGTGATCGCCTGCGTGGCAGGGGATGGGGCTGGCTGCTCGGGCATGCGCGCACGATATCTGACCATCGGAGTCGACTTTCCCCCGACTCGAAGGCGTGCTGCCAGGTGCCCACGCAGACGGCGATCGCAGAACTGCAAACGCTCGCTCGAGGCCAGCCCTTTCGGGCATCGGCATAGAGTTCGGGCGTGGGTGAACGGCTGGATCGCGAGGCGGTGGACCGGATTCTCGCCCGCGCCCACCGACTGGAGGAAACGACGCCGGTCACCGATTCGGGTGTGGAGCCCGAAGCGTTGATCGCGGCAGCGAGCGAGGTCGGCATCGACCCGAACGCAGTGCGTGACTCGCTGGCGATCGAACGGCTCTCGATCTCCGCGCCGCCCGCACGTCGCCTCGATCGTCTGGCGGGCTCCGCCGACGTGGTGGTGGAACGCGACCTGCACCTGACGGTCGACCAGACGATCGCGGGGGTCCAAGCGTGGCTGACATCGCTGCACCGCCTGACCTGTGACCGTCGATCCGATGGCACGTTGTTCGCTCGCCGCCGATCCGACACCACCGCCCGGATCGGTCGGACGCTGTCGACGGCCCGAGGCGAGGGCCGACTCGCTGCTTCGTCGCTCGTCGTGCAGGCGGTACCGCAGACCGTCGGTTCGACACCCACGCGACCACGCACGTTGGTACGCATCAGCGCAGATCGTTCGGGCCCACGCCAAGCCCGACTCGCCGGCGGTGGGTCACTTGCCGCAACCGGCGTCGCCGGAGGCGGGGTCGCTGCGCTTGCGACAGCGGGGGCCGACGCTCTGGTCGCCTTCCCGGTCGTCGCCGTTCCGCTCGCCGTGGGGGGCTACTTCTTGGCTCGATCGGGACGCGGCCACGCCGATCGACTGGAACTCGAACTCGAACGCGTCCTGTCACGAGTCGAGCGAGGAGATGTACCCACCGGGCTGCTCGGGCGCATGGCCCGCAGCGCACGGCGAACCGTCAACGCCAGGCGCTGACCGGTTGAGTTGAACGGTTACGCCGCCCGGGTCGAAGGCCGGGCGGGTGTCGCGAGGTCATCCACCGGCACGAGCTCCGGATCGCCGGGAGATCCGGAAGCACGATGCGGTGTCAGTTCCGGGTACACGAAGTGGTGGAACGCAAGGTGGCGTGCCGAAACAACCCATCGGGGTGCCCTTTCGGCAGGCCAGCTTGCGAATTCTGTTCGTCGGTACTCGGAACTCATCGGTCCACCGGGGCGTGCCGAGTCGGCTGTGGCGACCGGCGCGACCCGAATCGACCGCCACGCGAGCGGCGGGCGCCAGCAGCCCCCAGCAGCCGACAACGGCGCCGGGTGTCGATACGGTCGACGCGGTGACGACGGCGATCGACTTCGACAACTCCTTCGTGCGAGACCTGCCCGGCATGTTCGAACGCTGGGAGGCCACCACCGCTCCAACGCCTCGTCTCCTGGCGCTCAACGAGGGGCTCGCATCCCAACTCGGCATCGACGCCGACTGGCTGCGGTCGCCGGAGGGAGTCGGCGTGCTCGTCGGCAACGTCGTCCCCGACGGTGCCGAACCGGTGGCGCAGGCATACGCCGGCCACCAGTTCGGTGGCTACTCGCCACGGCTCGGCGACGGACGTGCGCTGCTCCTCGGCGAGGTCGTCGATCGCTCGGGCGCACGACGTGACCTCCACCTCAAGGGCTCGGGGCGGACGCCGTTCGCCCGCGGCGGTGACGGGCTGGCAGCCGTGGGCCCGATGCTGCGCGAGTACCTGATGTGTGAAGCGATGTATGCCCTCGGAATTCCGACCAGTCGTGCGCTCGCTGTCGTGGCAACCGGCGAGCAGGTGCGGCGCGAGACGATGCTTCCCGGCGCCGTGTTCGTGCGGGTTGCATCCAGTCATCTCCGGGTCGGGTCCTTCCAGTACGCGGCGTCGCTCGAGGATCCCGGCGTGCTGACCGCGCTGCTCGACCACGCGATCGCTCGGCACCATCAGGGCGCGGCCGACGCCGACGTGCCGGCGCTCGCCTTCCTCGAAGCCGTGATGGACGTACAGGCCGAGCTGATCGCTCGATGGATGAACGTCGGCTTCGTCCACGGCGTGATGAACACCGACAACGTCACGATCTCGGGTGAGACGATCGACTTCGGTCCGTGCGCGTTCATGGACGTCTTCGATCCGACGACCGTCTTCAGTTCGATCGACCACGGCGGCCGATACGCCTACGGCAACCAGCCGTCGATCGGACAGTGGAACCTGGCCCGGCTCGCCGAGCCACTTCTGCCGCTGATCGACACCGACCTCGACGTTGCAGTCCAGCAGGCCACCGACCTCGTACGCACCTTCCCGGAACGGTACGAACACCACCTCGTGTCGGGCCAGGCCGCCAAGCTCGGCCTCGCCACCGACTGCCCGGAGGTGGGCGAACTCGCCGGTGACCTGCTCGCGCTCATGCAGTCACGCAGCGCTGATTTCACGCTCACCTGGCGCAGTCTCTCCGATGTGGTCCGCGGCGAGGACGATGCGTTGCACTCTCGCCTCGGTACCGACGACGAGGTGACTGAGTGGCTCGATCGATTCCGCGCCGCGCACGCCGCATCCGACGGCGCCGCCCCGTGGGATGCTGCGACGGCCATCGACGCGGCGAACCCGCTCTACGTGCCACGTAACCATCTGGTCGAAGCCGCACTCGCAGCTGGCGCCGATGGCGACCTCGTTCCGTTCGAGGAACTCATGGACGTGCTGGCAGACCCGTTCACCGAGCGACCAGGGCTCGAGCGGGTCTCCGAGCCGGCACCTGACGCGTTCGCCGTCGGCTACCAGACCTTCTGCGGCACCTGACGTCCAGGTTCGTGCCGGACCCGAACATGGACCCGTCCAGGTGTGTGCCCGGCCGTCGGAGGTTCGTGCCCGCCTCGGGCTTGGACCATCAGGGGGCGAGGGTGGCGATGACCTCGTCGTGGAGCAGACCGTTCGTGCTGATGGCGGTGTCGTGCTCGTGGGTCACCTCGCCGAGTCGGTCGGTGAACCTGCCACCTGCGGCCTCCACGATCGGCTTGACCGCAGCGAGGTCGTAGGGCGCCACACCGACCGCGTCGACGGCGATGTCCATCGCCCCTTCGGCGACCAGCATGTGCTGCCAGAAGTCGCCCATCCCGCGGCTGCGCCGGGCTCGCTGCTGCAACGAGACGAGTCGATCGGTCAAACCCAGGTCGTCCCAGCCGGAGTTGTGGGTGATGCTCGCCTGGGCCTCGGCGATGTCGTCGACCTTCGAGACTGCGATCGCACGGCTCGCCCCTCTCGCAGCGACGTGGGCGCTCAATCCCACCCCGCCCCACCAGCGCACGCCGAGGGCAGGCGCCGACACCACCCCGAGCACCGGGATTCCGCGATGGGTGAGCGCGATCAGCGTCGCCCACACGGGGATGCCACGTACGAAGCCCGAGGTGCCGTCGATCGGATCGATCATCCAGCGCCACTCGGAGTCGGCGTCGCCCGCCAGGCCGTGCTCCTCGCCGAACACGCCGTGCCCCGGTCGGGCCGTCGTGAGCAGGTCGACGATCAACGACTCCGCGCCATGATCGATCTCGGTCACTTCCGTCGCATTCGTCTTCCAGTCGACGGTGAAGTCACGCGCCTCGAAGTGCGGCAGCGTGAAGTGGTCCGCTGCGTCGGCGACCGACAGCGCCAGCGCCAGTTCCGTCGAAAGATCGTGGGCGTGGTCGTGGGCGCGGTCGTCGGAACCGCTGCTCACGACCCGCCGCCGAAATCGGGCGTCCGCTTCTCCTGCAACGCCGCGAGGCCTTCGGCGGCGTCGGGTCCGAGGAAGTTGAGCATCTCGTAGGCCAGCGAGGCCTCGAAGTTCGGCAGCGCCTGGCGCAGCCAGTGGTTGAGTGCCCGCTTCGTCATCCGGGTCGCGTCCACCGGTCCCGCCGCGAGTTTGCGGGCGACACCGAGAGCGGTGTCCATGACCTCGTCGGCGGCCACGGCCTTGGACACCAGGCCGATCCGTTCGGCCTCTCGCCCGTCGAGGAAGTCGGCCGTGAGCAGGTAGTACTTGGCCTTCGCCATGCCGCACAGCAGCGGCCAGATCGCCACGGCGTGATCGCCACCGGCGACGCCGAGACGGATGTGGCCGTCGGTGAGCTTCGCGTCCTCGTTGATCACGCTCACATCGGCCATCAGCGCCACGGCGAGGCCGGCGCCCACCGCAACGCCGTTGATCGCCGACACGATGGGTGTGTCGCAGTCGATCATCGTGCGCACGATGTCTCCCGCTTCCTTCATCACCTTCATCGTCTGTGCGTAGTCACCGACCTGCTCGGCGATCCAGTTCAGATCGCCACCGGCGGAGAAGGCGCGACCGGCCCCGGTCACGACCACGGAGCGGACCCTCGTGTCGTCACCGATCGTGCGGAACACCCTGGACAACTGCAGGTGCATCGCCGCGTCGGTGGCATTCATCCTGTCGGGGTCGTCGAGCGTGATCAGCAACACGCCGCCGTCCACACCGTCGGGCCAGTCGAACCGGAGGCGGTCGTAGGCGACGTACCGATCGGCGCTCGCCTGGCTCGGGTCGGGGGATCCAGGATCGTTGGTGGTCATCGTGGCGAACACTACCGATCCCCTCCGGAGGTGTCCTCTGCCGTGTTGTGTCACCGTCAGAAGCAGATGAGGGGATCACCCGGACGGGTGGTTTCGGTCGCTCGGTTGTGGTTCACGCTCGATCTCACGTCACTCGCAGGGAGGGACGAACAACAGAAAGGCACCTCATGGGCTACGGCATCGGAGGCATTCTCATCACCATTCTCGTCATCTTGGCGATCATCTACTTCGCCAAGCGAGTCTGAGCAACCGACGGGTCGTCGACGACCCGTCACCGAAAAATCCGACCGGAACTTCCGAGTCGGACACGGGCCCCATCCATCCAGGGTGGGGCCCGTTCGCGTGCGGATTCAAGCAGCCCGACGATTGTGCCGACACCAAAGCATGACGATCGACACCTCTGCGTCGGCGCCTCCGCCTCCGCCTCCGCCTCCGCCCCCGATGCCGCCTCAGCCCGGTGCACCCGCCGACCCGCTGTGGTCCGGCCTCGCACCGCCGTCCGACTCGTTCCCCCCTTCGGCGCTTCCCGCTGCGGATGAATCACCACGAATGGACGAATCGCCGCGGACAGCCGAATCGAAGAAGCGCAAGGGTCTGGGCACGACGGCTCGCATCGTGCTGCTCGTCTGTGGGTCGGCAACCGTGCTGGCGTTCGGGGTGTCGAGTCTGCGTGAGAACGAGCAGGCGGATCCAGTCCCCACCCTGGACGACGCCGCGAGCTCCGTCGGCGAGATCGTGGCAGGCGTCGAGCCGCCTGTGTCCGCCCCGAGTTTCGAGGTCGACCCGAACCTCGTGGTGTCGGCCGTGTTCGTCGACTCGGCCGGAAGGACGTGGGAGGGAGCGAACGACGAAGACCGTGCCGGCTCGCCGATCGCCGTCGATCAGCCGCTGACCCAGGACCAGGTGGTGCAGGACTCGATCGGATTTGCCATCACCGACACCTCCGTGACTCTGGGGGGCGCAGACGAGGGGAACGGCTCCGGGACCCGTGCGACGGCGATCCAGACCCTCGACATCGCCCGCCTCCGGACCGACGACCCAGCGGCACTCGCCGCCTGGGCGCAGAGTGTCGGTTTCACCGAGGCGGATCTCGCCTCCGAACAGGCCGAGACCGCCGTCATTACGATGACGATCGGTGACGACAACGCCATCGTGACGTTCTCGATCCGGGTCGAACCGCTCGGCCGTCAGGTCAGCTACGAGCGCACCTCGGAAGTGGGCTAGATCCGAGGAGCGGCGTACGCCCGGCAGCGAGTTGTCGTCGGTCGGGCGCCTCCGACCGGTGGAGATGTGTCGCAGATCGCATTGTCTCGTCGCTCGGGCGTGGCACGATTCGGCGCATGCAGATCCGTGTCTTCGCGCCCGATGCGACCTCGGTCCGCATCGCCACCGACACGGGTGATCGTGCGCTCGAGCGACTCGGCGACCACTGGGTCGGCGACGTCGAGCACGGGCAGCGCTACGGCCTGATCGCATCGGGACCGCCCAGCAGCCGGATGCGCGACGACAGGACGCTCGTCGATCCGTCTGCGACGGCCGTGTGGTTCCATGACGAGCACCGACGCGACGCAGCGCGCCCCGAAGCGGGGCCGAACCATCACATCGCGCCTCTGGCCGTCGCCGCCGAGTGGCCCGAGCAACGGCCGCAGCATCGCTCGTCGCGGCCTCTCATCGTCCACGAGGTCCACGTCCGCGGCATGACTCGGCGACGCGATCGATCCGACGCCGGCACCTACCGTGCGCTGATCGACGAACTTCCTCGCCTCGACGCGCTCGGCGTCTCGGTGATCGAGTTGCTCCCGGTGCACCAGTTCGATCCCGACGAGGGCAACTACTGGGGGTACATGCCGATGGTGTTCGGCGCGGTTCATCGTCAGTACGCCGCGGGCGACGACGCCAACCGGGAACTCGGCGATCTGGTCGCTGCAGCTCACGACCTCGACATCGAGGTGTGGCTCGACGTCGTGTTCAACCACACCACCGAGGAGGACGCAGCGGGCCCGACGTACAACCTCCGTGGCCTCGCGGACGCACAGTGGTACGCGCTCCACGACGACGGGTCCTACGTCGACGAGGCGGGTTGCGGGAACATCGTCGAGACGCACTCCCGGGCGTCCAGGGAGCTGATCATGTCGGCCCTCGACCGTTTCGCCGGTCTCGGTGTGGACGGCTTCCGGTTCGACCTCGCCACCGTGCTCGGCCGCAACCCCGACTTCGTCCGATCGATCGGCGACTGGGCGTCCGGCCGCGGCGAGCGGTTGGTGGCCGAAGCGTGGGACGTGGTCCGCTACCAGGTCGG
>JBBSOH010000019.1:0-25141 GCA_038259945.1 Acidimicrobiales bacterium | reverse complement strand
GGTGTGGGGGCGAGGGAGTCGCACCGGCGGGCGGGTCGGCCGGGGTTGCGGTGAGTTTGGGTCGGTGTGGGGGCGAGGGAGTCGCACCGGTGGTGAGGTTGCCGGGGTTGTGGTGAGTTTGGGTCGGTGTGGGGGCGAGGGAGTCGCACCGGCGGGCGGGTCGGCCGATTGCGGGTCGGGGTGCACGCGGTACGCTCGCTGCTCGTGCCATCTCCCGAGTCGCTTCCCCGCCCGTCGTTCAAGCGGATCCTCTTCAAGCCCTCCGGTGAAGCACTGGCCGGTGGTTCGGGCAAAGGACTCGACGGTGACACGCTCGATGCCACGGCGACGGAGATCATCGATCTCCGGACCAACCTGAACGTGGACGTTGCGGTGGTCGTCGGCGGCGGCAACTTCTGGCGTGGTCGCGAAGGATCGATGAAGGGGATGGACGCCACCCAGTCCGACCACATCGGCATGCTCGGAACGGTGATGAACGCACTCGCGCTCCAGGATGCGCTCGAACGCCAGGGCCAGGAGACGCGGGTCCAGTCCGCGATCGAGATGCCCCGCATCGCCGAGGGCTACATCCGTCGGCGTGCGGTGCGCCACTTGGAGAAGGGTCGCGTCGTGATCTTCGCAGCCGGCACCGGTAACCCGTTCTTCACGACCGACACCGCTGCCGCGCTCCGGGCGGCAGAGATCGAGGCCGATGTCGTCATCAAGGGCACCCACTCCGGTGTCGACGGGATCTACTCGGCCGACCCGCGCACCGATCCCACCGCCGTCAAGTACGACGAAGTGTCGTACATGGAGGTGATGACCAAGGACCTCAAGGTGATGGACACCACTGCCATCGCGTTCTGCCGGGAGAACGACATCCCGATCGTCGTGTTCGACATGTCGGTGGAGGGTTCGTTGCGCAGCATCGTCCAGGGTGGTCCCGAGGGCACCCTCGTGCGGCGGTGACCAGGGACTAGCCTGCGATCTGTGATCGAAGACACCCTGCTCGAGACGATGGACAAGATGGAGAAGGCGGTGGAGCACACCCGTTCGCAGTTCTCCACCGTGCGCACGGGTCGCGCCACGCCTGCCTTGGTCGACCGGCTCACGATCGACTATTTCGGAGCCCAGGTGCCACTGCAGCAACTCGCGTCGATCTCGGTGCCCGAGGCTCGACAACTGCTGATCAAGCCGCACGATCGCAACACGCTCGAGCCGATCGAGAAGGCGATTCGCGAGAGCGACCTCGGCGTCAACCCGAACAACGACGGCATCGCGATCCGCATCTCCCTGCCGCAGCTCACGGAGGACCGTCGCAAGGAGTACGTCAAGGTCGCCAAGACCATGGCCGAGGACGGCAAGATCACGCTGCGCAACCTGCGACGCGACGCTCGCAAGTCGATGGAGGCCGAGGAGAAGGGCGGCGACGTCTCCGAGGACGAGTTGGAGCGTGCGGAGAAGGAACTCGACAAGGTCACCACCGAGCACGTCGATCAGATCGACGCGGCGCTCGACAACAAGGAGCAGGAGCTGCTCGAGGTCTGACGACCGTCGAGCGAGCGAGAGGAACCCATGAGTGACGACATCTGGCGCAACGACAGCACAGGGGACCAGAGCGAAGGCGGCCGACGGCCGGGTCGCTTCGAGTCCTCGATGGACGAGTTCAGCGACGAGGAGTTCGGGGGACCACTCTTCGGTGACGATTCCGGTGGTGTGATGAACCCCGACCGTTCTGTACCGGCAGCGGCGGCCGCCGAGCGTGAAGGGCTCAGCTTCGGCGACGATGCCACCGGCCCGCTCCCGCATTGGACCGAACCCGCCACGGGGGAGATGCCGAAGATCGACGCGGTCCAGCAGGCCCCAGGAGAGAACGACGATCTCGACGTGTGGTCGACCTTCACGTCCGAGTCGCCGGTGTGGAAGGAGGGTGACAGCGTCGACGAGCCGTCAGGCACTCTCACCACTCCTGCTGGACCCGCACCGAAGGCCCCCGAGATCGCCGACCGCCCGTCTGATCCGACCGGCGAGTTGAGCTGGGAGGACGATCCCGTCGAGTCCGACGTGGTCGAACCTGCGGTGATCGACGACGCGTTCGCCGCCACGACGACCACGGACACGATCACCGCCGATGGTCCGCCTCGCGAACCGGGCCGGATCACGATCGGAACGGATCCCTCCGGAATGCCGCGCCGACCCGAACCGTCGCGCCGCGGGGGAGCACAGCAGCGACCGCCGTCGGCCGGGAACCCGGTCGCCGGTGGCGACAGCCGTAACCTCCCGGTCGCCATCGCCACCGGTGTGGGTCTGTCGGTCGTGTTCCTCGGGCTCACGATCTTCGTCGGACCGCTCGGAGCACTGCTGTTCGCCACCGTCGTGCTGGCGCTCGCCGGCATCGAGTACTTCGGCAAGGTCACGGAGAAGGGCTACCGCCCGGCGGTCGCGCCAGGGGTCACTGCGATCGTCGTCGCTCCGCTCGCCGGCTACTGGGTCGGAGAAGCCGGGGTGACGATGGTCGTGGCGTTCGCCTTCCTCGCCGGAGCGCTCGGGTTCATCGGAGCGTCCTCGATCGAGTCGGGGCCGATGCCGAACATGGCCATCACGACGCTCGGCGTGGTGTGGATCGGCGTCTTGGGCGCGTACGTCGGCATGCTGCTCGACTACTCCAACCTCTCCTCGTCGCTGTACGCCGACGGCACGCCGTGGGGCACCGACACCCTCGTACTCCTCGCCGTCGGAGTGGTTGCCAACGACGTCGGCGCCTACTTCCTCGGATCGGCGTTCGGCCGCACACCGCTGCGTGGATGGATCAGCCCCGCCAAGTCGCTCGAAGGTGCCCTGGGCGGCACGATCCTCACCCTGTTGGTCATGGTGATCGTCGGGTTGCGTGACCTGAGCGACACCTGGAGTTCGATGAGCCATCTCCTGATGCTCGGCATGGTCATCTCCCTGCTCGCACCGCTCGGCGACTTGACCGAGTCGATGTTCAAGCGCAACCTCGACGTGAAGGACTTCGGCACGATCATCAAGGGCCACGGCGGAGTGCTCGACCGCTTCGACGGGTTCCTCTTCGCTCTCCCCGGCGTGTACTACCTCTTCCTGGTCGTCACGCCGTGGACCGAATTCGTCCCGGCCGTCGCCGGGACCTGACGTGGCGTCCGCGTTCGTGGCCGGCCTCGACATGGACACTTCTGTTCGAGACATGACGTCCATGTTCGTGCCTGACCCCAACATGGACGCGTCGGTTCGATGACCACCCGCGTGGCGATCGCCGGCTCGACCGGATCGATCGGCACGCAGACCGTCGACGTCATCGCGGCCGAGAACGAACGCGAGCCGGGAACCTATGAAGTGACGGCGTTGAGTGCGGGCTCGTCGGTCGACGTGGTGGTGGCGCAGGTGGAGGCGCTGCGCCCACAGTTGGTGGCGATGGCCGACGAGTCGGCCCGACTCGAAGTGCAGCAGCGTTGCCCCGGCGTCGAGGTGGTCGCTGACTCCGCCGATCTCGTGGAGGTGGCCGACGTGGTGGTCAACGGTGTCGTCGGATTCGCCGGGCTGACGGTCACGATCGAGACGCTGCGGGCCGGAAAGCGGTTGGCGCTGGCGAACAAGGAGAGCCTCATCGCGGCCGGCCCTTTGGTGCAGCCTCTCCGTGCCACACCTGGAGCAGAACTGGTCCCGGTCGACAGTGAGCACTGCGCACTGCACCAGTGCCTCCGCTCGTCGTACTCGCCGGAGCGTGAGGTCAGCCGACTGCTGCTGACGGCCAGCGGGGGTCCGTTCCGCGGCAGGACCGCCGACGAACTCGCCGAGGTGACGGTCGAGTCTGCGCTCGCACATCCCACGTGGGCGATGGGCCCGAAGATCACCGTGGACTCCAGCACGTTGATGAACAAGGGCCTCGAGGTGATCGAGGCGCACGAGTTGTACGGCACTCCGTACGACCGGATCGACGTGGTCGTCCACCCGCAGTCGGTCGTCCACTCGATGGTCGAGTTCAGCGACGGATCCACGATCGCCCAGTTGTCGATGCCCACGATGCACCTCCCGATCGGGTATGCGCTCGGCTACCCGGACCGGATCGCCACGCCGTTCGGCACGATCGACTGGACCACGTTGTCCCGTCTCGACTTCGAGCCGCCCGATCGGGCGACCTTCCGCTGCCTCGATCTCGCCTATCAGGCAGGACGCGTCGGCGGCACTGCTCCGGCGTGGCTCAGCGCAGCGAACGAAGTCGCCGTCGAAGCTTTTCTTTCCGGAAACCTCGCATGGAATGCCATTGCTGACGTCTGCGTTGACGTTTTGGAACGCCATGATGGTGCAACCCCCACCTCCGTCGACGACGTGATCGAAGCCGATCAAGTCGCCCGGAGAATTGCCGAAGAGATCGTTGAGCAGCGATGACCGACCAACTCGAACAACTCCCACCTCCGACCCCCTTGACCGAGCCGCCTGCGGCCGCGTCCCGGATGGACAGGATCCGGAGTGAGATCGTCGCCGGCGGCGCCGCCGAGGAGGTCGACGACGACGAACTCGCCGACGGATGGAAGGGCAAGGTCGCAATGCTCGCCCTGGCCGGGCTGTTCGTGTGGCTCTACACGCTCAACGTGTGGTGGTTCATCTTCGTCGTGGGCCTCGTCATCTCGATCTTCCTCCACGAGGCCGGGCACTTCCTCACGGCCAAGTTGACCGGCATGAAGGTCACTCAGTTCTTCATGTTCATGGGCCCACGCCTCTGGAGCTTCCGCAGGGGTGAGACCGAGTACGGCGTTCGACTCGTGCCGCTCGGCGCGTTCGTGCGCATCGTCGGGATGCACAAGATGGACGCCGACGTCCCCGAGGCCGACGAACCGCGTACGTACCGCCAGAAGAGCTTCCCTCGACGCCTCCTCGTGATCTCGGGCGGGTCGCTGATGCACATGATCATCGCGATCGGTCTGCTGTTCGTCGTCTACGTCGGTCAGGGTGAACGCACGATCGCTCCCGAAGTGGTCATCAGCAACGCCGAACCAGGGCTTCCAGCGGAGCAGGCTGGTCTGCGAGTGGAGGATCAGGTCCTGTCCGTCGGAGGCATCGACGTGTCCAGTTCCGTCGAACTCGGCGAGGCGGTCCGCTCGTTCGAGCCCGGCGACGTGGTCGACATCGTCATCTTGCGTGATGGTGCGGAGCAGACCGTGCCGGTCGGACTCGCCGCTCGCACCGATGTCCCCGAGAGCGACCCTGCGTTCGGTACCACGTACCTCGGAGTCGGCTCCGGGAGCCCGGTGGACTTCATTCAGCACAGTGTCCCTGCTGCCGCTCTCAACGCCGTCACCGACATCGTTCCCACGGCGTGGGAGTCCACGCAAGGAGTGTTCAAGGCGCTCAACCCGGTCAACCTGGTGACCCACGTCAACGGCACCAACGACGATCTCGCCACCCGACCGGTCACGCTGGTCGGAGTGACGGGACTGTCCGACGACGTGGGCGACTCCGAAGGGATCTTCGGCGTGCTGTGGTTGCTGGCCGTGCTGAACGTGTTCGTCGGCGTGTTCAACATGTTCCCCCTGCTCCCGCTCGACGGCGGTCACGCGCTGATCGCCGTCTACGAACGGGTTCGTGAAGGGATCCGAGGCGGCAAGCAGCGGTACTTCGCCGATGTCGAACGGATGATGCCGTTGGCCATGGCGGTGGTCGTATTCCTCTTCCTGTTCATGTTCGCGGGCCTGTACCTCGACATCTCCGATCCGTTGTGACGGCTCCGCCGCCAGCGCTCCAAGCCTCGCTGCGCTCGGCGTCGCTTTCAGAGCCCTGACGGCCATCGATCGGGCGCTGTGAGGTCCGGTCGGGTTCTGCTCTCCGAACAGCCGCCGTGCCGACGGGGTGATTGACTGGTTGCATGGAAGTTGTTCCCGCAGCGGTTCGCAAGCCGACCAACAGGATCACCGTCGGTGACGTGCCGGTGGGGGGCGACTCGCCGATCACGGTGCAGTCGATGACGATCACCAAGACCGCCGACGTCGAGGGCACGCTGCAGCAGATCTACGCATTGGCGGCAGCCGGTGCCGACATCGTGCGCTGCACCTGCAACGAGATCGAAGCCGCCGAGGGGCTCGCTCAGATCGTGCCGCGGTCGCCGGTGCCGATCATCGCCGACATCCACCACCAGTACAAGATGGCGATGGCAGCGATGGAGGCCGGAGTCGACGGGCTGCGCCTGAACCCGGGCAACATCCGCAAGCCCGAGCACATCAAGGCCGTCGCACGCGAAGCCAAGGATCGCAACCTGCCGATCCGCATCGGGGTCAACGCCGGGTCCCTCGACCCGAAGCTCTACGAGAAGTACGGTTCGGCCACTCCCGAGGCGATGGTCGAGTCCGCCGTGACCGAAATGCGGTACTTCGACGAGGTCGGCTTCGACCTGATCAAGATCTCGGTGAAGGCGTCGTCGGTGCCGCTGATGGTCGAGTCGTACCGGGCGTTGAGCGAGGTCACCAAGCACCCGCTGCATCTCGGTGTCACCGAAGCCGGGCCGCCCCCGGCCGGGCTGATCAAGGCCACCGCCGGGATCGCGACCCTGCTCATGGAGGGCATCGGCGACACGATCCGCTACTCGCTGACCGCCGACCCGGTGCAGGAGGCCAAGGCCGGGCGTCAACTGCTCGAAGCGCTCGGTCTGCGCGAACGCAAGAACGTCGACCTGATCGCCTGCCCGTCGTGCGGCCGTGCCGAGGTCGACGTGATCAAGATCGCCAACGAGGCCATGGAAGCGTTCGGTGAGCGTGAACTGCCGCTGCAGGTCGCCGTGATGGGTTGCGTGGTGAACGGTCCGGGCGAGGCACGAGATGCGGACATCGGCATCGCCGCGGGCAACAAGCGCGGTCACCTCTTCATCAAGGGCCAGAACGTGGCGGTCGTCCCGGAGGACGAGATGGTCGACCAACTGGTCGAGTGGGCCGAGTTCATCAACGAGCACGGCATCGACGCTGCGCTCGCCCGCGCCGACCTGGACAAGGCGAAGCGCGAAGCCGACAAGGACCGGGCCAAGTTGCTGGAAGACCAGGGCGACGACGTCAACGCAGCGAACGAGAAGATCGTCGAGATCCGCAAGAAGTAGCCGGTGGTGTGACTGGTCGCTCGGTGAGTCGGGTGTTTCGGCGCGGTATGTCCGCGTGGAAACACCCGACGCAACGCAGACACCCGACTCCGAGCTCGACCCGTCCGACGCGCCACCGGCGGGTTCGTGCCCACCCGCCCAGGACAGGAGACGCTGCGGTCCTCCCTGTCAGGCGGGGGTGACGACGAACGTGGTGGTGTCGACGAACACCGACGTGCCGGGCGAGAGGTACAGCGTGGTGCCGTCGAGGCCGATGGCCAGTTCGTGACCTGTCGACCGATGCGATTCTCCGGGATCGAGGCGAAGGAGGACCACGCCGGCTTCGGGGAGCGGATATCGCCCGTCGGCGACCGCCATGATCGGTTGCTCCAGTGGGGCGGGGTCGACGACGTCGAGAAGTAGATCGAGGTGGACCTGCTTCGAGGTGAGCCCGCCGCGCACGACGTTGTCCGACGCAGCCATCAACTCGATGCCCGACCCGCGAAGGTAGGCGTGCAGGTTGCCTGCGGTCAGGTGGAGTGCCTCACCGGGCTGGAGGACCACGAGGTTGAGCAGCAGTGTGACTGCCACGCTGGCCTCACCGGGGTACATCTCCTCCAGGCGGTTCACCCACACCGCTTCGGGTTCGCTGCGGCCGGCGCACGCAGCGATGGCGGGCGCCGGGTCGATCGTCGAGCGGTAGAGACCGCGCATCGCAGCACCCGATCCTTCGGACGCAACGATGTCGGCGAGTCCGTCGGCACCCATCGTGCTCAGGAGCGCGACCGTTGCAGCTTCGGGGCGAACGCCGCACAGCGCCTCGAACTCCGTGAGCGCCACCAGGAGTTCGGGCTTGGCCTGGTCGTCGGCGAACACTCCGTCGGCGAAACCCGCTCGGGCCTGCTCGGGGGTGGGGTGGGCCTGGAGCGACAGGGGTCGAGCGGCGGAGAGCACCTTGAGCAGGTAGGGGAGGGGTCCGCTCAGATCGGAGAGCGGAGTCCCGTCATCAAGCGTCGTCGGCCCGTTCGGGTGCGTGCCCAACCACAGCTCCGCCCAGGGCTTGCCCCGACCGGGAAGCCCGAGCAGCTTCGGGATGAACTCCGTGTCGCCCCAGTCGTAGTGCTGGACGACTCCCTCGACGACCCGCGCCGGCATCAGCGAACCCGAGAGTCCATGTTCGTGCCTGACACCAACATGGACGTCAGAGTTCGAGCTCGGCGATGCGGGCGACGACTCCCTGGCGTTCGGCGCCGATGGTGGTGGTGTCGCCGTGGCCCGTGTGCACGACGGTGTCGTCGGGGAGTTCGAGCAGCACGTCGCGAATGGTGGCGAGGATCGTCGGCTCGTCGGAGTACACGCGCCCTGTTGCACCAGGCCCTCCGCAGAACAGCGTGTCGCCACTCATCACGGCGCCGCTCGCGAGGTCGTGGAAGCAACAGCAGCCGGGAGAGTGGCCGGGTGTGTGGAGGATGCCGAGTTCGTGACCCCCCGCCTTCACGGTGCGCCCCGGCTCGATCGGCTGATCGAAGTCGTGGTCGGGGTAGACGACGTCCCACAGGAACCGATCGAACTCGTGGAGCATGATCGGGGCGTCGACGGCATCACGCAGAGCGACGGCTGCGTTGATGTGGTCGTTGTGGCCGTGGGTGAGCACGATGCCCTTCACCCTGCGGCCGTTGACCGCATCCACGATCGGCTGATGATCGTGCGCGGCGTCGAAGATCAACACCTCCTTGTCGTCGCCGACGAGCCAGATGTTGTTCTCGACCTCCCACTCGCCGCCGCCGAGGGCGAAGATCCCGTTCGTCGTGACCAGCTCGATGCTCACTGTTCGGACACCATGACGACGGAGCGCAGCACCTCGCCACGTTCCATCTTGTGGAAGGCCTCCTCGACGTCGCCGAGGCCGATCTTCTCCGACACGAAGCCGTCGAGGTCGAGCCGCCCCTGCAGATAGAGGTTGATCAGCATCGGGAAGTCCCGCTCGGGCAGGCAGTCGCCGTACCACGACGACTTGAGCGAGCCGCCACGACCGAACACGTCGATGAACGGCAGTTCCAGAGTCATCTCCGGGTTCGGCACGCCGACGAGCACGACGGTGCCGGCGAGGTCGCGGGCGTTGAAGCACTGCTTGTACACCTCGGGGTGGCCGATCGCGTCGATGCAGACGTCCGCGCCGTTGCCATCGGTGACCGAGCGGATGAACTCGACCGGGTCGCCACTCTTCGAGTTGAAGGTGTGGGTGGCGCCGAAGCCCGTGGCCCATTCGAGCTTGCGGTCGTCGATGTCGATGGCGATGATCGTGGACGCACCGGCCAACTGAGCTCCGGCGATCGCTGCGTCACCGACGCCGCCACAGCCGAACACGGCAACGCTTTGGCCATGGGTGACGTTGCCCGTGTTCATGGCTGCGCCCAGGCCGGCCATGACGCCGCAGCCGAGCAGCCCGGCCGCTTCGGCGGGAGCGGCGGGATCGACCTTGGTGCACTGGCCCTCGTGGACGAGGGTCTTGTCGCAGAACGCTCCGATGCCGAGGGCGGGGGAGAGTTCGGTGCCGTCGGTGAGGGTCATCTTCTTCGAGGCGTTGTGCGTGTCGAAGCAGTACTGGCCCTGCCCGCGCTTGCAGGCGCGGCACTCGCCGCACACCGCACGCCAGTTGAGGATCACGTAGTCACCCACATCGACGTGGGTGACCCGGTCGCCGACCGATTCGACCTTGCCGGCGGCCTCGTGGCCGAGCAGGAACGGGAACTCGTCGTTGATGCCGCCTTCGCGGTAGTGGAGGTCGGTGTGGCACACGCCGCATGCGTCGATGGCGACCACCACGTCGTTGGGTCCCGGGTCGGGAATGACGATCGTCTCCATCGAGACCGGTGCGCCCTTGGCTGATGCGATGATGCCGCGTACTTCTTGACTCATGGGGCCCACCGTAATCGACGTGTCGCCGATCGGGCCCTGCTGCCAGGCCGAAGCGGTGGCTACCGACCGGTCATGAACACCTGACCTGGTGACTTCCGTTTGGGATGGATGTACCGACCTGGACCGACTTTCTGGCGGTCGACGGGAACCCGAAGCATGTGCGGTGCGTCCAACAGACATGGAATCAACTCTCCGACGCCGACGCTTCCTCACTGCTGCCCTTGCAGTTCCGGCTCTGGGCCTCTTCGCTGCGTGCGGCAGCGACTCGACGGGCGACAGCCTGCAGAGTTCGGACGCGACCGATTCGCTTCCCGTCACCAGCACCGCTTCGACCACCGAACCGTCCGTCGCTCCACCCGAGACAGCGCCACCCGAGACAGCGCCACCCGAGACAGCGCCGGCCGAGCTCGTGCCGACCGACACTGTGCCCTCCACGGAGTCGACGACCGATGCCGGTCTCGACGAGCCGATCCTGTCGTACACCGCGCCGGGCGGCTTCACGACCAGCCAGTTCGCGTTCCAGGACCCACCCCTCGCCCTGCTCACTGCCGACGGCAGACTGATCGGCCCGGGTGTGTCGACGGCGATCTTCCCTGGTCCGTTGCTGCCGGTCCACCAGGTGCAGACCGTGACGCCTGCGGGCATCGATTCGCTCGTCGCCGCGGCGGACGCGGCCGGGTTGCTCGCCGACGTCGACTACTCGACCGACGGTGGGTTGGTGGTCGCGGACGCAGCGAACACCCTTCTGACGATCACCGCCGACGGAGTGACGTACACCCACGAGGCGTACGCCCTGGGAATCGGAGGCGGCCCGGGTGCCGACCAGACCGAGTCCACGCCGGAGCGCCAAGCACTGCTCGACTTCCTCACCACGTTGCAGGCCGACCCGGCGTCGATCTTCGGTGACGACGACCTCGGCGGGGCGACCGTGTACGAGCCGACGGCCTACCAGTTCATCGCGACGTCGATGGCGGGAGCCGACATCGTCGCCGACGCCACGATCGTCGACTGGCCCGCAGACACGGGCATCGATCTGGCCGAGGCGACGGAGTGCACGGAGGTCGAACGGGCCGTCATCGGCGACCTGTTCCAGGACGCGACGCAACTGACGTTCTTCGCGCAGGACGACGAGAACTACCAGGTCACGCCCCGTCCGGCGTACCCTGGCAGGAGCTGCTGACCGTCACCGCACACGGTCTCTGCACCTCGCCCCGCCTGTTCGGGTCTCGCTCGCGGGGCGGGGTCAGAACAGCTTGAGTTCGTCGGACTTCATGCCGCGCAGTTCGTCGTAGTCGACCTCGACCCACGTGAAGCCGCGTGATTCGGCAAGCACCTTGGCCTGAGGCTTGATCGACTGAGCGACGTACACGCCGCGCACCTCGCCCAGCGAGGAGTCCATGCTCAGCCGTTCGATGTAGCGGGCGAGCTGCTCCACACCGTCGATCTCACCGCGTCGCTTGACCTCGATCGCCACGACCTGGTCGCTGTGGTCGCGACACAAGAGATCGACCGGGCCGATCGCCGTGGGGTACTCACGGCGCACCAGCCGCAGACCGTCCTCGATCGTGGTCGGGTTGTCGGCGAGCAACCGCTGGAGGTGCGCCTCCACGCCGTCCTTCTGCAGGCCGGGGTCCTCACCCAGTTCCTCCGACACGTCGCTGAGCACCTCGTGCAGTGTGATGGTCAGCGTCTCCTTCTTCGGGCTCGTGACGACCCATCGGACCAGTCCGTCGTCGGACTCCGACGCCTCGGTCTCGACGAGCGAGTTCGGAGCATTCATCCAGTTCAGCGGCTTGTAGGCGCCGCCATCCGCGTGGACGGCGACGCATCCGTCCGCCTTGACCATGATCAGACGGTTCGCCTCGGGGAGGTGCGCGTCGAGTCGGCCCGCGTAGTCGACCGAGCAGCGGGCGATCACCAGCCGCATCAGTCGCGGCCTTCCACATGATCGGACATGCGCTTCTGGATGATCGCACGGCGCTCCTGGAGCTCGCGGTACGTCAGGCCCTTCGCACTCGCATCGAGGCCCACGCTGGCTTTGATGCCATCCATGTCGAACTCGACGTCGTTCGGGTTGATCCCGAGCTCGCGGCCGAGGCGTTCGCCGTGCTTCATCGCGAACATCATCGAGATGTTCTGCACCTCGCCGATCAGGTCGAGGTCGGGTGCGAGACGGGCGATGGCTCCGTCCAGGAAGACGAGGTTCTTCACGTACAGCATCAGCTCCTTGGGCAGCTTGGCGCCGTAGCCGAGCATCGCCTTGACGACTCGTTGGACCTCCTTGACCATGTCCTCACCGGAGAGTTGGGTGGGGTCGAGGACCTCCACTCGATCGAGGCCGAGATCGGACACGACGGCGGCGATGTCGGTGTCCATCGGGAGTGCGCCGAGGTCGCGCAGCGCTTCCACCTGGCCCTTCGGGTCGTTCGTGGTGGCTCCGAGCATCAGCCGCAGGAAGGCGTTGCGGCGTCCGCCGTCGAGCCGACCCACGATGCCGTAGTCGAGGAGCGCCGTGCGACCGTCCTCCATCACCAGGAGGTTGCCGCCGTGCAGGTCGCCGTGGAAGATTCCCTCCACGACGGCGCCTTCCATGAATGCGATCATGGCGGTGCGCACCACGTCCTCGGTGTCGATCCCGGCGTCCTGCATCCCGACGACGTCGTCGAAGTTGAAGCCGTGGACGCGTTCCATCACGAGGGTGCGACGGGTGACGAGCGACGGGTGCGGACGAGGTGTGACGTAGCGCTCCTGCTCCAGTTCGTGGAGCATCCCGGCGACGTCGAGCATGTTCGCGGCCTCCATCCGGAAGTCGAGTTCCTCGACGATCGTCTCGGCGAACAGTTCGACCAGCGCGGGCGGGTTGGCCAGCGCCGCGACCGGGATGCGGCCGACGAGGAAGGGCGCAAGCCAGGACATGACCTTGAGATCCTTGCGGACCAGGCTCGACACCTGGGGCCGTTGCACCTTGACCACGACTTCCTCACCGGTGCGGAGGCGTGCGACGTGGACCTGGGCGATCGACGCCGCGGCGAGGGCTGTGCGGTCGAACGACTCGAACACGTCGTCGAGACGGGCGCCGAGATCCTGTTCGACGGTGAGACGGACGACGTCGAACGGTTCGGCGGGCACCTGGTCACGGCACTTCTTGAACTCTTCGACCAGTTCGGGCGGGAAGAGACCCTCGCCGGAGGAGATGATCTGACCGAGTTTGATGTAGGTCGGACCGAGCGCTTCGGCGGCCCTGCGGAGCCGTCGGGAGATGTCGGCACGGCTCGCGGCGGCGTCGGTGTGGCGACCGAGCTTCTTGCGCACCAGCCAGGGGACGACGGCGACACCGAGTCGCGCCGTGACGGTGAGGACGCGCAGTCCGGGCGGCACACGCCGCGGCGCCGTCAGGTCAGGGACTTCGGCCTGCGCCTGGCGTCGAAGTGTCCGGGCGAGTGGCAACCAGCGGGCGTCGTCGCGTCGGATCTCCCAGGGCCCGTGATCGGTGAACGCTGCCCAGTCGGTGTCGCTCGAACTCACGGTGAGTACGTCTGCCGATTCGGTCATGACTCCATCCTGGCGGGCATGGGACCATCCTGGCGGGGGCCGTGCGTGAATCCAGAACCAATCGTGACGAATCTCTGAATCAAGTCGAGCCGGAGCTGCGCCGAAACACTGCCATGTCTTCGATGATCCTCACCTCGGCTGAACTGGTCGTGCTCACCGTCATGCTCGCTGGCCTCGTCCGCGTCCGTTCGGCGCGCCCCGTGCCGGTTCCGTTGTCCGTCGATCGCTGAGCGGCGCACTACCGTCGGCCCATGAGCGCCGACCGTTGGATCACCGACCACGAAGTGTCACCCCGCCATCCCTTCTACACCCGCGCCAACGCCGGTGAGGTGCTCCCCGATCCCGCGTCGCCGTTGGGTTGGACCATCGTCTGGCAGGCGACCAACGAAGGCTGGCGCGACGCGCAGATCAACGTCGGCACGTGTGAACCCGACGAGGTCCGCGCCGACGAGGTGGTCGGCAGTTTCGGTGGATACCTCTACATCAATGCTTCCCTTGCTCGGCTCTTCGGCGTGCGTGCGCCCGGGCTCGCACCGGAGATGATCGACTTCACGTACTTCGGTGATCACCCCGACGTGCCGCCGTACGTGCCGGAGCCGTGGCACGAGAGCGAGTCGAACACAGCCAAGGTCGGCGCGTGGATGCAACAGGTGCTCACCGAACCGCTCGAGGTGCTGCTCGACGACCAGGTCGTGGCGAACGAGTTGCGCGAGTCGCGTCCCGACCTACGCAACCTCGCCGACCACGAACTCGTCGAGCGGGCGCGGTCGCTGCGGCCGCTCCTGCGGCGGCTGTTCGAACGCCACCTCACCGTCACCGCAGGAGCGTCGATCGGGCCGGGCATCCTCGCCGCCGTCGCGGAAGCGATGGGCGATCCGTCACTCGCTCTGACGCTGATCACAGGAGTCGGTGACGTCGACTCCGCACTCCCCAGTCGGGCGATGTGGGCGCTCTCGCGTCTCGACGAGGAATCCGACGAGTTCCGAGCAGGGTTCACTGCGTTCCTCGTCGAGTTCGGCAGCCGCGGACCCAACGAGTGGGACATCATCAGTGACGTGTGGGAGACAAGGCCCGAACTCGCCCTGAACCTCATCGCCGTGATGCGCAAGCAGGGTGCCGACGGCGATCCGGTGGCACGCGCCGAGGCTGTCACCGCCGAGCGTGCGGCGGCCACGGAACGGGTGCGGGGTGCGCTCGCTGCCGACCCGGAGGCATCGGGGCAGTTCGAAGCGGGCCTGGCATCGGCACACCGCTATCTCGCAGGACGCGAGCGGGCCAAGACGAACATCATCAAGGTCGTCCACGAGGTGCGTGTGGCGATGCGCGAACTCGCTCGCCGCCACCAGTACGAGGTGGTCGACTTCCACATGCTGCTCGACGAGGAACTCGAAGCGTTCCTCGCAGCCCCTGACGGGTTCCGATCCCGACTGTCCCAACGTGCATCGGAATACCGGGCGCTGTTCGAACTCGATCCGCCGTTCATCGTCGTCGACACGGTGCCGCCGCTCTCGCAGTGGGCGAGGCGCGCCGATGCGGCTGTGGCGTCCATCGCCGATGCCGGCGACGTGCTGACGGGTGTGCCTGGTGGCCCGGGCACGGTGACCGGTGTCGCACGGGTGATCCTCGACCCGAGCGACCCGATGGCGCTCGAGCCCGGTGACATCCTCGTGGCACCGCACACCGACCCGGCGTGGACGCCACTGTTCGTCCCGGCGGCAGGCGTGGTCGTGAACGTCGGGGCGCAAGTGAGTCACGCGATCATCGTGAGCAGGGAGTTGGGGATCCCGTGCGTGGTCAGCGTGACGGGGGCGACCGACATCATTCCCGACGGGGCGACCATCACCGTCGACGGCTCCGCCGGCACCGTCACCATCCACTGACCGCTCGACGTGGCAGCTCCGTCCGTCCGTCCCTGAGCCGTGTTTCAGCGTGGACAGACCGGACGCAGACACCCGACTCCGTGAGGCTTGGGGGCGCCGGCGACTGCGTGAGAGGATCGATGCATGAGTGATCGACCGTTCAAGGTGCTCGGAATCCAGCAGGTGGCGATCGGCGGATTGGACAAGACGGCGCTGTCCGACCTCTGGACCGGTCTGCTCGGAGTGGAGAAGGTGGGTGACTACGTTGCGGAGTCCGAGAATGTCGACGAGGACATCCTCCGCCTCGGCAGCGGTCCCCATGCCGTCGAGATCGATCTGATGCAGCCGCTCGACCCCGACGTGTCACCCAGGGTCCACGTCCCGACGTTGAACCATCTCGGGCTGTGGATCGACGACCTGCACGCCGCGGTCGACTGGTTGACCGAGCAGGGAATGCGCTTCACGCCCGGTGGCATCCGCAAGGGAGCGGCCGGCCACGACGTCTGTTTCATGCACCCGAAAGGCAACGAGGCCACACCCCGCTCCGGCGAGGGCGTGCTGATCGAACTCGTCCAGGCCCCCGCCGCCGTCATCGACGCCCTCAGCTGACCACACCAAACGGTGTCCACCAAACGGCAGACACCGAATGGATTGCGTCGGGGAGGCGGACCCGTCACTCGACTTTCATTCCGTGTCTGACACCGTTTGGTTTTCGTCGACGACGGACATCACGTCGAGGCCGCCGAAGTTGCCGTGCGGGTCGGGTTCCTCGACGACACGGTCATCGACGTCGTCGTATTCCAGGCGAAGTGCCTTGGTCATCGTGGCGTGCATCGCGTAGGTGCAGGTGATGTAGGTGAACTCGATGATCTCGACCTCGGAGAAGTGCAGTTTCAACGAGTCGAACAGCGCCTCGGGGACACGACCGTGTTCGAGCACCAGGCAGTCGGTGTAGGCGAGGAGTACCTGTTCGTCGACCGAGAAGCAGTCCGTGCTCGACCAGGCAGGGATCGCTGCGACCTGTTCGTCGGTGAACCCGACGTCGCGCATCGCCTTGCAGTGCTGGCTGAAGACGAACTTCGAACCAACGGCATAGCCGGCCCTGGTCTGACCCAGCTCGCGGTGCCTCGCCGACAGCATGCGGTCCGGCGACCGGTAGAACTGGAAGCCTGCCGTCGTGTGGTCGAAGGCATCGGGAACCTGGGCGAACACGGTCCACCAGTCGCCGGGCGTGCCCGACGCCGTACCGGGCTCGGCAACCGGATCGCGATCGCCGAAGATCATGGAGTAGAGGGCCTGGGCGAACGGATGGGCATCGTCGCGGGGAACCTGAGCGAGTCGTGGCATGACGGCAGTCTGGCGGATGCGTGCCGGAGGCGAGTTGCTCGAGGTGACCGATGTCATCCGCCTCCTGTTCGAGTGACTACGTTCCCACCATGGGAAACACGGAGGGGCACGATGAACTCGAAGCGTTCATGGGCGGCTTGGAGAAGCGGAATCCGGGGGAACCCGAGTTCCAGCAGGCGGTTCGAGAGGTCGCCGAGACGCTGATCCCGTTCACTCTCGACAACCCGAAGTATCGCGAAGCGCAGATCCTCGAACGGATGACCGAACCCGACCGGGTGATCATCTTCCGTGTCACGTGGCAGGACGACTCGGGTCAGATTCGCGCCAATCGCGCGTGGAGGGTGCAGTTCAACAACTCGATCGGCCCGTACAAGGGTGGCCTGCGATTCCATCCCGACGTGACCCTCGGCGTGCTGAAGTTCCTCGGGTTCGAACAGATCTTCAAGAACTCGTTGACCGGGCTGCCGATGGGTGGGGCGAAGGGAGGGTCGAACTTCAACCCGAAGGGCAAGTCCGACAACGAGGTGATGCGGTTCTGCCAGTCGTTGATGACCGAACTGCACCGCTACATCGGTGACGACGTCGACGTGCCGGCCGGTGACATCGGGGTCGGAGCACGCGAGATCAGCTATCTTTTCGGCCAGTACAAGCGACTGGAGAACCGCTTCAACGGCATCCTCACTGGTAAGGGTCTCGCCTTCGGCGGCAGCCTGATCCGCACGGAGGCAACCGGGTACGGCGCCGTGTACTTCATGCAGAACATGCTGAACCACGCCGGCGACTCGGTCGAGGGCAAGACCGCAGTCGTGTCGGGCTCCGGCAACGTGGCCACGTATGCGATCGAGAAGCTGAACGAGTTCGGGGCGAAGGTGGTCACCGCATCGGACTCCGGTGGATTCATCCACGATCCGGATGGCATCGATGCCGAGAAACTCGCCTGGCTGAAGGATCTCAAGGAGGTCCGTCGTGGTCGGATCAGCGAGTACGCCGAGCACTTCGGCTGCGACTACCACGATGGAGAGCGGCCATGGAACGTGCCGTGTGAGTTGGCGCTGCCGTGCGCGACCCAGAACGAGGTGTCACCGCAGGACGCAAAGACCCTCGTGGACAACGGTGTGCGTGCGGTCTCCGAAGGCGCCAACATGCCGACTGAACTCGACGGGGTGCGGGCGTTCCAGCGGGCAGGCGTTCTGTTCGGTCCGGCCAAGGCCGCCAATGCCGGCGGCGTGGCGGTGTCGGGTCTGGAGCAGAGCCAGAACGCGCTGCGCATCTCGTGGTCCCGCGACGAGGTCGACAGCAGGCTCACGACGATCATGCACGACATCCACGACAAGTGCGTCGACCACGGCGCCGCGTACGGCAAGAACGGCGTCGTCGACTACGTGGCCGGGGCGAACATCGCCGGCTTCGTCAAGGTCGCCGACGCGATGCTCGCCTACGGAGCCGTCTGACCCGGTCCACCTTCGTGCCTGACCCGAACGTGGACGCGTCCACGTTCGGGCAGGCACAAACATGGACGTCAGAAGTTCGGAGGGCGACTTTCGGTGAAGGCGGCGATGCCCTCGGCGTACTCGGCGGTGCCCATCGCTTGATCCATCAGCGCCAGCGATTCCACGACGCTGGCCTCGGGAGAGTTGCGGATCGCATCGGCGGCGATCTGCTGCTTGGTCGTGGCGACCGCCGCCGGCCCCGTCGTCGTGGCGAGGTTCGTCGCCCATGAGCGTGCGGACGCATACGGGTCGTCGACGACACCGTTCCACAGCCCCCAGTCAGCGGTTTCGGCACCGGTGAACACCCGGCCCGACAGGAGCAGGTCGGCGGCGCGCGTCGTGCCGACGAGGCGGGGGAGTGTCCACGACATCCCGTACTCCGCAGGCAGGCCGAGCTTGGGTGCGGCGGTCGTCATCCGTGCGCCGGGGGTGACGAATCGGAGGTCGCAGAACAGCGCGAGCGCGAGGCCGACGCCGGCGCACGCACCGTTGACCGCAGCGATGATCGGGAGTCGGTATCCCATCTGCCAGGCGAAGTCGGCGTCGAGGTCCGTCCCGCCCCCGGGTCGAGCGGGGTCGGCCGGGAGACCCGAGTCGTATCCGCCGTGTTCGACGTGCGCCTCCAGTGCGGTCGAGTCGCCGCCCACGCAGAATCGGTCACCTGTTCCGGTGACGATCACCGCCCGCACGTCATCACGATGTTCGAGTTCAGCCATGATCCAGCGGTACTCGGTGTGCATCGTTCCGGTCCAGGCGTTGGAGCGATGCGGGCGATCCAGCCACACCGTTGCGATGCGATCGTCGACCTCGTAGCGGGTGGCGGTGAGATCCACGGGTCGGGTCACCCCCAGATCGAACGAAGCACGTCGTCGGCCAGTTCGGGGCGGCACACGATGAAATCGGGCAGCCACGGGTCGCGTTCGTTGTAGACGAGCGGCGACCCGTCGAGGCGTGAGGCGTGGAACCCCGCGGCCATCGCCACTGCGGCGGGCGCAGCGGAGTCCCACTGGTACATCCCGCCGTCGTGGACGTAGATGTCGGCGTGGCCCATGACGAGCGCCATTGCCTTCGCTCCGGCCGAGCCGAGTCGAACGGCGTCGCATCCGAGCCCTTCGGCCACGAGCACCGCCGAGTACGGCGCCCGGCTCCGTGACGTGATGAGGCGTGGCCGCTCTCGGTCGACCACGGGCAACGGTGGGGCCGGCTCGGTGGCGAACACGGCGTTGGCGGCCGGGAGGCTCACGGCGGCGGCTCCGAAACGATCGCGTTCCCAGAGCGCCACGTGAACGGCCCAATCCGTGCGGCCGGGTTCGCTGAATTCGCGTGTGCCGTCGAGGGGGTCGATGATCCACACCCGATCGGCGTCGAAGCGGCGCTGGTCGGTCTGGCCCTCCTCCTCCGACAGCACGGCATCGTCGGGTCGGTGGGTGTGGAGTTCGGCGGCGAGGAACGCCTGGGCTGCGGCGTCGCCAGCGTCTTTGACCTCCCACTGGGCGGCGCCCGACGCGAACAGCGGCTCACGGATCTCGACCAGGATCTGGCCGGTCTGTACGGCGAGACGCGCCGCGAATTCGGCGTCGGTCTCGGTCAACATCGCCGACATCATCGCATTCGGTTCACGAAACCCCTCGTTCCGACCGAAGAGCATGTATGGCTCGACGGGCGCGACGACTGAGGTACGGCCACGCGCCGGGCCAGTTCGGCGTGCTCCACGAGCCGCACCCTTCCCACGTCGGCGGGAGCGTGGTCGTCCTCGTCCACGGCGGATTCTGGCGCTGGCCGTTCAACCGCTGGGTGATGACGCTGCTCGTCCGCGACGCAGTGCGCCGCGGGCACACGGTGCTCAACATCGAGTATCGCCGGCTCGGCCGGTGGGGCGGCGGCGGTGGATATCCCCAGACCTTCGACGACGTCTCAGCCGCGGTCGACCTCGTCGTGCGCCGTTTCCCGAACTCCCCGCGCTTCCTCGTCGGGCACTCGGCCGGCGGCCACTTGGCGCTCGTGGCCGCTGCCGGTCGTGGTGGCGAGGTCGACGGCGTGGTCGCGCTGTCGGCCCCGTGCGATCTTCGACGCTTGTCCGAAGGTGGCTCGGAGCGGGTCGACGAACTCGTGCGTCACGCCCCGATGGCAGAACGCTGGGCGCTCACGTCGCCGATCGAGATGCTGCCGATCGGTGTGCCGACCGTGTGTATCCACGGCGCAGCGGACACGACCGTGCGCCCTCAGGGTGCCGCCCGGTTCGTCCGTGCGGCGTCGGACGCAGGTGACCAGGCCCACTTCGTGCTGGTGCCCGACGAGCGGCATCGTGATGCGCTCCGGCCGACATCGACGTCGTGGACGACGGCGATGGAGACCATCGAACGTTGGCTCGACCTGGACGCCGCCTCAAGAAGTGCCCGAAGTGTGACGATGGACGGGTCGTGACCGTGGGTTCCCACAAGCCGCCTCTGATCGTGACGAGTGACCGCCTTCGTTCCGACGCGGTCGCGAACCGGATGTTTCCGAAGGTGCGGTCGTGGTTCGCGCTCGGAGCGCCGCTCGAACTCCTCAGCCCGCTGTCGGTTGCACGAATCCTGGTTCTCGTCGGATCTGCGACCTGGCTGATCGGCGGGTCCATCGGAGCCTTGGACGCCATTGCCAGCATCGTGCTCACCGCGATCAGTGTCCTCTGGGCGATGCGGCTGATGCGGCTACGCGCGCTGACGCACCCCGGTTGCTCGATGGTGTCGGTCGGTCTCGCGGCGATGGTCACCGCTGCCCTCTTCACCAGCGACGACGGCCGCCGAGTTGCCGTGTTGGCCGTGCTGCTGACGGTCATGTCGATCTTCATCGGCCTGTTCTTCGTCGCGTACGAACTGTTGGGGATGGTCGCACTCGTGTACGGCGTGCTGGTCGCGAGTTCCCGGTTGACGAACGACGGGATGGGTTTCGGCGACGGGCTGATGGTCAGCGCGTTCATTGCCGCACTGTCGGCGATGACGGCCTTCACGGCCCGGACGTCGCGCGTCTCGGGGTCGACCGATCCCGAGACCGGGGTGAAGAACATCCGCGGGATGGTGGATCAACTCGCCCGTCGTGACAGCGCCGACGACGTGGTCGTGGCCACGATCTTCCTGAGCGGTGTCGCTGAGGTGCGCGACGCGCTCGGTCACGATGCCGGCAGTGAACTGGTCCGACGAGCCGTCGAGGACCTGGGCCAGGTCCTGCCGAGCCACTCGGTGATCGGGCGGGGCGCGTCCGACGACGTCCTGGTGTTGCTGCGCAACGACTCGCGGGCCAAGCGCACCACCCAGGCGCTCGTGTCGCCGACCGTGAAGCAGATCGGTGACGCCATCGGCGTCGGCCGGTACCTCGTCGGTGACATCGAGGTGGCACTGACCACCCACGTCGGGATCGCGGTCGCGACCGAATCGGCCGGCGACGCCGGGGAGATCGTCCGCCAGTCTGCGCTCGCCGCGCGCTCCGCTCGCGTCAGTGGCCGGTTGAGCGATTCCTGGGACGGTCGAACGACGACCCTCACGGCCGAGGATCTCTCGATCCTCGCCGACCTGCGCATGGCGATCGACCGCAAGGAGTTCTGGATCGCCTATCAGTCACAGGTCCGCGCCGTCGACGGACGCATCGTTGCCGTGGAGGCACTCCTGCGGTGGTCGAGCGAGACGCACGGTTTCGTGCCGCCGGGTCGCTTCATCCCGCTCGCCGAACGGACCGGTCTGGTCGATCGACTCACCGACTGGGTGGTCGACGAGGCGCTCGACGCTCAGGTGCGGTGGCGTGAGGCCGGTCTCGATCTGACGGTCTCGGTGAACGTGTCGCCGCTGTCGCTGCGTTCGGTCGATTTCGGCGGACGGGTCCGGTCGGCGCTCGAAGTGCGCAGTCTTCCCGCCGGAGTGCTGATGCTCGAGGTCACCGAGTCGACGGCGTTCGACATCCCCGAAGCCGTCGAACGTCTCGGTCCGCTCCGCGATCTCGGCGTCAAGATCTCGATCGACGACTTCGGCACTGGATACACCTCGCTCGCCGTTCTCCCGCACCTGCCGCTCGACGAACTGAAGGTCGATCAGCAGTTCGTGCGAGATTCGCTGACGTCCTCGGCGAGTGAGGCGATCGTCATCTCCGTGTGCGAACTCGCGCACCGTCTGGGGCTGTCCGCGGTCGCCGAAGGCGTGGAGGATGCACTCCTCGCCGAGCGGATGGCGTCGTACGGATTCGATCTGCTGCAGGGATACCACTTCGCCAGGCCGTTGCCCGAGGCCGATCTCGTCGAACTCCTCCGGTCCGAGCCCGAGGATGTCCGGGCTGATGCGACCGTGGCGGCCGCACTGGCCGTGCCGAGTGCGTCGGAGCCGATGGCAGGCACGATCGAGCACCATCCGATCGGGATCGGACGGTGGGCATGAGATTCGACATCGACACGTACCTGTCGACCGTGGACGCTCTCGACGACTCCGACATCGCCTACGAAGCGTTCGTCGAGCAGCCACTGGATGCCGACACGCTTCGATGTCTGCGCTACATGCACGACATCGAGCACCACACCACGTGCTACACGCGCGATCTGCTGGTCACCTCGGCCCACGAGGATCCCGAGGTCACCTCCTTTCTCGCGATGTGGGCGTACGAGGAGTTCTGGCACGGCGAGGCGATCGGCAGAGTGCTCGAACGTCACGACGAAGTGGCCGGGCGCGAACGGATCTCCCAGACCCGTCGCCGGGTCGGGCGGGACCGACTCCGAACCCTCGGATTCATGGCGGCATCGAGCGTCACCGACCACATCGTCGCCATCGCGATGACGTGGGGTGCGATCAACGAATGGACGACCCAGGCCGGATATCTGCGCCTCGCGGACACAGCTGGGCACCCGGAACTCGCACGGCTGCTCCGTCGGATCGCTCGTCAGGAAGGTCGCCACATCGACTTCTACGCCGCTCAGGCCGAACAGCGGCTCCTCGATCGTGGAGCGCAACGCGTCACCCGGTTCGCACTGCGCCACAAGTGGCAGCCGGTCGGATCGAACGTGATGCCGGCTGCCGAGACCGAGCACCTCGTCCGGCACCTCTTCGCCGGTGACGAAGGCCAGCGCATGGCAGACCGGATCGACCGTCGCATCCATCGCCTCCCGGGACTCGACGGACTCGGGTTGGTCGACGCCGTGTGCGGCACGGTCCACCCTCGGACGGCTAGCGTCTCGCCGCGTGCCGTCGCCCCCGACCGTCTCAGCGCCTGACCCGCAGCAGGGCCCCCAGGGTGACGCCGAATCGGCGTTCGACTTCTGCGGTTCCCGTCGCCTCGTGGGGTGGGAGGAGTGGTTCTGGTATCTCGCCGCTGCGGTCAGCTACAGCCTTCTCGGAATCTGGCACAAGTGGTTGCTCAACTGGTTCGTGGGTCCGGCGTGGCTCGTCGCCGTCGTCGTCATCGGTCCGTGGCTGACCGACCGGATCGGGCTGACGAATCGTCGAGGTGACGGATGAGTTGGGCAGCGCACCAGTTCGAGATCTACGCCGTGCAGTCGCATCTGCCGAAGAAGATGCGCGGGAAGGTCAGTTTCTGGGCGATCTTCCTCGGTGACTTCACGCCTGACTTCCTGTCCAAGTTCTGGGTCTACGGCTTCACCATCAACGGGACTCGCTACGGCTCGGACGTGCCGCAGCAGTGGCACCGCGGATTTCCGGGCATGGGGTTCACGCACACGTTGTTCTTCGGGGTGATCCTGACGCTGCTGATCTGGGGCTGGAAGAGGAACCGGGCGTTCACGATCGGCTACCTCCTCGGGTACGCGGCTCATGCGCTCACCGACATCAACGACTCGGTCGGCGTCATGCTGCTGTTCCCCCTGCTCACGCTGAACTTCACGTCGCAGACCTGGGCCTACGCGGCAACGATCGACGGCGGCAAGTACCTCGACGCCGCCGCGTACTACTCGTCGCTCGGCTTGGCGATGGATGTGTTCTGGCTGGTCGTCGTGCTGTTCTCGTGGAGGGTGCTGACCCGAGAGCACTGGCGCACGCAGATCGTGCCGGCCGACGCCCGGATCTGGGCGTGGTTCGGCCGTTGGCTCCCTGAACGCGGGCTGCTCGCTCTGTATCGGGCGACGTTCTTCTACGGCCTGTGTCGGATGATCTCGTGGAGTGCGTGGGCCCGACTGTTCGCCGACCCGGCGAAGTACAGCGAGTTCGACGTGACGTCACGCGGGTTCCCGATGGATCTGTCGTGGACCGGCCCGTACTGGCTCGAGGCCCGCTCGCTCGACCACGTGAACCCGTGGATCGCCTACCCGGCTGCGCTGACACTGCTCGCGGTGCTCTATGTCACGATCAGCAGACTGTGGGAGCCCATGGGCCGCAAGCAGGCCGAACGACGGGCAGCGCAGGCGCTTGAGTCGGCAGGCGGTTCGGGATCGTCCGGTGGCTCGGACGTGTCCGCCGACGACTGAGCACCTCCGATCCGACGATGCGATCCAGGCCGTTCTGTGGCCGATCTCTTCCGGATTCCGGGACGAATCAGCCACAGAATGCGACGGTCCATCCTTCGACGGATCTTCTCCGTGGTTCCGGTTGCGCTCTCCGCAACGCAAGCCGCCGAGAATCGAACCGGATGATCGTCAGGCGAATGCGGTGCGGGTCGGCACAGTGCGTCTCAGACGGTCGCGGAACGGCACCCACGTCGTGTCGGGTGTCCAGGCCGCAGCTGCGACGACCGCTTCGACCCCGAGGGCGTCGACCGGGTCGAGGTCGAGGGCTGCGAGGAACGCGATGGTCCGCACGTCGTGGGCGACCGGGTCGGGATCAGGAGCCAGGTCCAACTTCGCAAGCAGCTTGTGGATCGGTGGCTTGAGGAAGTACGTGGCGGCGATGGCTGCGACCCCGGCGGCTTCGGTGTTGCTCATGCAGTTCACGCACATGGGGACAATCTAGACCTCG
>JBBSOH010000018.1:0-26282 GCA_038259945.1 Acidimicrobiales bacterium | reverse complement strand
GTGCGAGCGCTTCGATCAGGATCGTCTCGGGGGCGGCCGGGTCGTGGATCCGCTGCGCCTCGCGGCCGGCGGCCGCGAGGCGCTGGAACACGAACGCATCGACCTGCTCGGGATCGATGGCGAGCAGATAGCCCGACGCCTGGCCGACGATGAGATCCGACGCCGTGCCCGCCGGGCGGTCCGGGTCGAGCACGGTGCGGAGTCTCGAGACATAGCTCTGCAGCGTGTTGAGCGCTGAGCTGGGAGCGACCTCGCCCCACAGTCGGGACACGATCCGTTCGATGGGAACGGTGCGCCCCGGCTCGAGCGCAAGGATGGCGAGGACGGCCCGTTGCTGCGGACCTCCGACCTCGACGAGTTGACCGTTGACGACGGCGTCGAACAGGCCGAGGAGCCGGATCTGGAGCGGGGGTGTGGCGACCAGCTGTGCCGGTTCCGTCCTGCGCCCACCCATGGTCACAACACTTACCATGTCCGCTCCGCACGCTGCGTCCGGTGACTCGACGTCACATGTCACGCATCGGGTTCGACGACGAGTTCGCCGAACATCCCCGCTGTGAAGTGAGGCGGGCCACCGGCCACCTGCGGTGGACCGTCACTGGATTGGGCGGCGGCGAGGTACTCGGCCGGATCGGCTCCAATCGGGATCGTGCACAACAGAAGGTATCGACCGGGCTCGTCGAGCACGCCGTCACCGACCGCCTCAAATCCCGCGTCGCCCGGTGGAGCGATGAGGACATGGGCGGGCATCGAGCCGATCAGGGCGCCAAGTTCTGCCGGGGGCAGCGCGACCAGTTCGGCGGCCGTTCGCGTCTCGTCGCCCGCGAGCAGCACGGCGACGAGTTCGTGCACCTCGACCTGGGATTCGTTGGTGATCGACAGTGTCGTTCCGAGCGGAACGGACGCCGGCACGTCGTCGAACGCGTAGTCACGCAAGCCGACCGTCACCATCGGCTTGTCGTGATCATGCTCGGTCGTTTCGGTCGTTTCGGTCGTTTCGGTCGTTTCGGCGGTGGCGTCGGTGGTCGTGGTGGTCTCGGTCGTTGTGCCGTCGGTCGAATCGGCGGTCGAGGTCGCGGGTGCGGCGGTCGACGACGGCGCGCCAGAGTCGGCGTCGTCGGAGCCACAGCTGGCGAGGACGGCCAGGCTGAGGCCGAGTGCGACGATGGTCGCGCGGTGGGATGAGGACTTCATGAGGTTCTCGCTTTCTGGATTGGGGGTCTGGATGAGGGATCTGGATTGAGGATCTGAAGTGGAACGCGACGACACCAGGTCAGGCGGTCGGCGCCGGGTCGATCCGCAGGGTGCGGCAGAAGCGGTTGTCGGGGTCGACGTTGCGTTTGATGGCGCGCAACCGGTCGAGATCGCCGGCTGCGACGACCTGCGGGCTGCGCGAGTACTTCTCCTCGCCCTCGAGGAAGTTGAGGCTCGCCGCGCCGGATGTGAACGGAGCGAGCTGAGACCGGGTCAGGTCGAGAAACCCGCGCAGGACGTCGCCCTGATCGGGGCCCGCCACCACACCGATCATCTCGAGCAGGAACTCACCGGTCCGGCTGCGCCGGTTCGCGGCGCCACCGGCCTTGGCCCGGATCGCCCCACCACCGTGGCGGAGTTCGGAGAACAGCAACATCGGTGGGCCGACGTTGCAGGGTGCCGTCGCGCCGACGATGACATCGATCGCAGGGTCGGGCAGTTCGTCGAACCACTCCGTCGTGACCATCGCCGGCAGCGGATCGACGGGGTCGTTGCTGATCAGATCGACATCGAGCATCGACATGGGCCCGAACAGGTCGATTGCCGGCGTGCGCCAGGAACGCCACTCGTCGACGATGTTCTTCCCGCTGGCGATGTCGCCGCTCCAGCAACCGCGCACGATGACGAACGACTGCCCTCGGAGCGGGTCGGGCACGAACTCGAACGGGGGGAAGTTCATCACCAGCACGGCGCTCGTGAAGCGGTTGTCGATGCCGGGGACCCAGGTGCGATAGCGGCGGATCACCTCGGCAGCCATCGACACCGGATAGAAGAGATTGCCGGCATACACATCGGTCACCGGGTAGAGCTCGATCGTCATCGCGACGACGACGCCGAACGTGGCGGCGCCAACGCCTCGCAGAGCCCAGAACAAATCGGCATGTTCGTCTGCGGCGGCGCGCACGACGCGGCCGTCGGCGAGAACGACGTCGAAGCTGACCACGCTGTCCGATGCCAGCCCGTAGCGCCGGCCGAGCCAGCCCATGCCGCCCCCGAGCGTGTAGCCGGTCGCGCCGATGTTGGTCGAGCTGCCGAGCAGCGGGACCAGACCGTGTTCCTGCGCCGGTCCGAGCACCGCAGACCACTTGGCGCCGCACGCAACCGTTGCGGTCTGGGCGACCGGATCCACCGACACATCGGTGAGCTGTGAGGTGATGATCAGCACGCCGTCGTCGGCGGGACGGCTGACGCCGTGCCCGGTGGCCTGGACGGTGACGGGCCAGCCGTTGGCGTGAGCGAACCGCACCGTCAGAACGATGTCGGCCGTGTCGGCCGCAACGACGATTATCGCCGGATCATGGGCGTAGGTGAGGTTCCAGCCGGCGCAAGCATCGGCGTAGCCGGAGTGGCCAGGAAGGAGCACGTCTCCAGAGACGCGTTTGCGCAGGGCGCCGACCGCCTCCTGAAGGTCGGTTGAGGGACTGATGAGTGACATGCCCCCACCGTGCGGCCCGGTGCGTGACGCCCACATGCAGCGCACATGACGCGTGCGCAGCCGCACGGTTGGGCTCGCGTTCCGCCCGGGCCTCGACACGAGGCTGGCTTTCGTCCCGGTAGCGATGAGGAGTCGCCGGGTACATGGTTGGTGCTCGGGTTGTGCGTCCTCAGACGGTCGATCGCCGACGAAACGTGTCAAGGGGGATGAGACAACTCTCCACGCGGATTGGATGAGTGCTTCCCGGTTGGGTTCGTTGATCCATGCGACCTCGGGAAGCTCGGCGGCGTGGGTGGCTGGTCGCGGAACCGGGCAGGGTTCGCGTTGTGGCGGCGGTGAGCGGCTTCGAGCTCCGCTCGGCTGTGGTTGACGGCGTGGATTCCGGAAACACCCTCGCCTCGATCACGCCGCTCCTCCCGGAACCTGGACGTGGAACGAACATCGGCCCTCGGGAACCGCAGGGCTTCACCGATCGTCTCAGGAACATGAAATCACGTGTCGTTCTGATCTTCTTGACCCTGTTCGCCGTGTCGTGCGGCTCCAGCGACGTCGCTGATCCAGCGAGTGCGGATCCGACCGCTCCGGCCGACCCACTCGGAGCCGGCCCCTTTCCCATCGCCACGCTCGACATCACCGTCACCCACCCGGAAGCCGACGACATCGTCTACACGATCTCGTGTCTCAGCGATACCGCAACGGTGTCGGGCGACGCGATCGTCGACGCCGTGGAGGCATGCCTGGCTCTCACGAACGACGAGGTCCGCACCCGCATCGTCGACGGGTCGCCCACCGACCAGATGTGCACGGAAATCTACGGCGGCCCCGACATCGCCACGATCGACGGCACCCTCGACGGCGATGCGGTGTCCACCTCTGTCGATCGAAGCAACGGGTGCGGCATCGACGACTGGGATCGTCTCCTCATTGATGTCCTCCCGCCAGCACTTGGCGTCAGCGAACCGGCATCGTGAAGCCTGTTTAGAACAGAGGAACCTCCACGCACGCAGAATCTTATGACTGTTCGAATCGGGCGCTTCGGGTCCGGAGACGTTCGAGACCGAGAGCTTGATGGAACGGAGGCGGTGAAGACGGATTCGTCCGGCGCACGGTGTTGACGGTCGCTTCGTGTCGAGATGAGCTGGAAGCCGGTTCGGTTCTCGTCGGACGACCGGGTCGTCACGTTGCGACGCCGTTGAGAGTGAGCAGGGTGTCGACCGTGTGGCGGGCGAGTTCGAGCGGGCGGGTCGACTTGAGCGCTTTCGACAACAGGATGGCTCCTTCGACGTGGGTCAGCACATCGGTCGCCAGATCGTCCGCAGCCTGGCGGTCGAGGCCGTCGCGTTCGAGCAATGCCGAGAACGCGCCGATCCATGCAGTGAACGCTGCGGCGACCGCATCGGTGGTCGCCCCTGGAGCTCCTGCCGTTTCGAGAGCAACCGTCGCGATCGGACAGCCGTCGGCGTAGGCCGACAGTTTCAACGACTCTTCGAACTCCTCGATGAAGTGATCGACGACCTCACGCCGACTCGTTGCGGTGGCCCCGAGCGCTTCGATTCGTTGTGCGCCGAGCTCTCCCGAGCGCCGCACGGCTTCGGCCACCATCTCGTGCTTGCCGCCGGGGAAGTGATGGTACAGCGAGCCGCGCGGCGCTCCGGACACGTCGATCACCTGCTGCACCCCGGTCGCTCCAACGCCCTGTCGGCGGAGCAACTGGCTGGTCGCGTCGATCATGCGAGTGCGGGTGTCCGACATCACCGTAGTCTAGACCGATCGTCATAGTATGATGATCGGTCTAGTACATCCCAAGTGGCGACCAAGGAGCCGAGAATGACCAAGAAGTACAACACGACGTTCGACCCGGATCGTCGGGTCCTGACGACCGGTCTGGCCGGAGTGGTCGAAAGCGACGACGTCGCGTCGTGGATCGATGACCTCGCTCAGGCCCTCGATGCGCTGCCGCACAGATCGACATTCGCGCTGCTCTTCGACCTGCACACCTATGAATCCGGCAGCATCGCCGCCCACAAGGCGATGCGGGAGGTCATCCCTGACGCGCTCGCCAGACACGGGATGCGACCGGCCTACATCGACCTGTTCGACCCACGGCCGGAAGTGACCGTTGCGTCGAGTCCGAGTGCTCGCTGCGTCGCGTTCGCCAACGTTCATCACAACGCCGACCGCATGGCCGACTACGAAGAACGCGCCGGCAAGGCGGATCAACGCTTCTTTAGTGACATCGCAGCAGCCCGACGATGGATCGAGAATCCGATCTGATCGACGGACTCGATCCCCGGTCACCAGCTGCCGGTCGGTCGACCTCGGATGGAGCTCTGCGGCGCACCCGTCGGGGCCGCCCGTGTTACTCACCCAACCGACGGCGGATCCTCCGGATCGTCGATGCTCCGCCAGCCATGGAGCAGGCGGCGGTCCGAGCGGTCGTAGCTCCAGAAGTGGCCCTGGCCGGGCTGATCGTGATAGCGGCTGATCGTCAGCCCGGCGAGGTGACACATGAGCAGCGTTCCCACTGCACCGTGGCCGACCACCGCGACATCGTCCCGCCCGGCCCGGGCCTCGACGACATCGCGCAACACCTCGACAATGCGTCGCTGCGCATCGACGGCGCGCTCCCACCCCTCCATCGACGACTCGGGTTCGGCGAAGAACCGATCGGCGAGCAGTTCGTGGCGTTCGGGCTCCACGAAACCCGTCGACGAACGATCGATCTCGCCACTCGACGGTCGAACCTCCACGGGGAACCCGAGACGAGAGGCGATCAGGTCGGCGGTCTCGAGCGCCTTCGTCTCACTGCTGGAGATGATGCAGCCGATCGATCCGACCCATCGCTGATCGAGCATGGCGAGCGCTCGGCGGCGACCGAGCGCGCTCAGTCCCCACATCGGGACCGGAGTACCCGCATCGATCTCGACGTTCGGGTGGGTGATGTAGCGCAGGATCGACATCGTCAGATCCTGACGCTCGCGACGGTCTCGAAGGCGGCGGGACTCTCGATCCGCATCGGGTCAACCGCCCATCGTCAGGACGCCGACCATCGCTTCGTGCCCGATGACGTCACAGATGTAGCGATAGCTGCCTGGCTCGAGTTCGACGGCGACGCGCCGCGCCGTCGATCCAGGAATCTCGACGTCGACGTCGGTGCCGCCGATGAGGAGTGTGTGACGGATCAGGTCGTGGTTGTCGACGTAGAACGTGTTCGTGCCGGCGGGCATCGTCAGGTCGGGGTAGTTCGAGTCGCGCACGTCGACGACGATGTCGCCGGCCTGTTGCTGGTCGTCGTGCGCCGACACCGAGGCGATTCCGGCGACCACGACTCCGAGCACGACGAGCCCTGCGGCGGTGGCAGCGGTCGGGCGGGCGGCGCGCGGTACCCGCCGGGCCGTGGCCAGCACACCCGACGCAGCAACGAAGACACCGGCGACGACTGCGGTCGACGTGGGGACGAAGCTCGCGACGCTCTCCGGATGGCGGAGGTTCTCGATTGCTGCGGGCAGGTTGGCGACCACCACGACGGCTGCCGCCGCGGACGCAACGAGCAGAGCGATCGGGCCCGCAGAACGTCGCGCCCAGATCGCAAGTCCGCCTGAGACGATCGTGAATGCTGCGGCCGGGGGGACGACGGACCTGTTCACCACCTGGACGGCGACGAGGACGACACACAACACTGCGAGGCCCGCCACGGTGACGCGTTGCCACGGCGAAATCGGATCTGCGTCGGAGGTGTTTGAGGGATTCACGCGCCGACCTCGGCCCACGCGACTCTGCGTGGGGTGGGGCGTGACCGACGAACTCGGGATTTCGGGATGGGCGGGTGAGCCGTGTTCGTTCATGTGGACCATGCTGAACCCACCCGCTTGTCGATGCCTTGACGTGGACTTGTCGAGAGATCGGACGCCGATACGATCGCCGTCGGTGCAGTTCACGATGTTCGGGGGGCTCCGGGTGACGGACGGTGATGTCCTGATCGAGTCGTTCAGTCCGAAGCAGCGTCTGGTTCTCGCAGTGCTGCTCCTACATGCAGGTCGGGTGGTGTCCGTCGATCGGCTCGTCGATCTGGCATGGGGTGAGGACGCCGACCTCGGTTCGTCGACTCTGCACTCGCACGTGTCTCGTCTGCGGACGTTGCTCGAGCCCGGGCGCTCGCGCCGAGAGCGATCGGAGCTGCTCGTGACGCAGCCGCCCGGCTACCGGTTGGATGTCGAACGCTCCCAGGTCGACGTCTTCCGGTTCGAAGACGGCATCGCCGAGGGTCGCCAACGACTCCGCGACGACGATCCTCGCTCAGCGGTCGACATCCTGTCGGCGGCACTCGACTCGGCGCAGGGCGCACTGCTGCCGGAGTTCTCCGATGAACCCGTCGTGATCGGACAGGCTGCGCGAGTGCGCGCGATTCGTGCGGGTGCGCTCGAAGACCTCGCCGATTCGCACCTCCGGCTCGGTCAACACATCGAGGCCGTGAATCGGCTGGAGCTGGAAGCGACCGAGCAGGCATCGCGCGAACGGCTGCAGTCGCTGCTCGCCGTGGCGCTGTATCGCGCCGGTCGACAGACCGACGCACTGCGCGTGATCGATCGGTGCCGGCGGACGCTGCTGAACACCTCCGGACTCCATCTCGGAACTGCCTTGAAGCAGTTGGAGACCTCGATTCTCGAACACGACCCGGCTCTCGACTGGAAGCCCTCGCCACCGTCGGCGGTGGCCGACACCGCAGCTTCCGGTCACCCCGCTGGAGGCACTGCCGATCCGCTGCGCAGTCGGCGCGCCGACCCGATCGGGCGGAGCGAGGAACTGGCTGCACTCGATCGCGTACTGAATTCTGCCGAGGACGGTCGGGGAACCGTCGTGACCATCCTCGGACAACCGGGGATCGGCAAGACCCGACTCGCCGACACCGTCTTCCAGCGAGCGGCGGATCGCGGATTCGTGACCAGTTGGTCTCGGTGCCCGGAGCACCGGTCGGCACCGCCGTTCTGGCCGATCACGCACCTCGCGGAGCAGCTCCGGAGAGCCGGACACGTCGACGAACCGCTGAACGACCTTGAAGCGTTGAGCGGAGTCGGAGGTGTCGAGGTGTTCGCGTTCGCTCGGCAGATCCTCGAATCGTTGGGCAGGATCGATCGTCCGGTGCTCTTCGTGATCGACGACCTGCACTGGGCCGATCCCGACACCCTGCGACTGCTCGAATACGTCGTCTCCGGTCTCGATTCGATCGCCTGCGTTCTCGTCGCGACGGCCCGCCCGATCGACGACCACACCGAGCCCGCATTCGTCGACTGCCTCGCCGAGATCTCGCGCACCGAGGGTTCAATCCAGTTGCTGCCCCGTGCGCTCGATGTCGAACACATCAGCCACTGGTTGTCGACGGGCGAGCACCGTGGGGCATCGCTCGAGATCGCCCGACTCGTTCACGAGCGGACCAACGGCAACCCGTTGTTCGTCAAGGAGGTGATCGAACTCCTCGCAGCGGAAGGACGACTGGGGTCCGTGGACACCGCTCGGGATGCCCGTGCGATTCCACCCGGTGTCAAGTCCGTCGTCCGCCGTCGAGTCTCGCGCCTCCCGCCCGCGACGCAGAAGACGCTCCCCATCGCAGCGGTCCTCGGACGCAATGTCGACCACGACGCTCTGGCTGCCGCCATGTCGAGCAACGTCGCCGATGTCCTGGCTGCGCTCGAGCCGGCGCTCGCCGCAGGAGTTCTGACCGACGTCGGAGGTCAGCTCACCTTCTCCCACGTCCTGGTCGCCGAGGCCCTGGCAGACGAGGTCAACTCGATCCGCCGCGCATCGATCCACGCAACAGCCGCGCAAGCCATGGCCGAACGAGATCCAGAGTTCGGAGTGCACGCTGCGGTCGTTGCGTACCACGCGGTCGAGGGCATCCTGGCCGGTACCGGCGAGCTCGCGATCGATGCGTCGATCCGGGCGGCACGCCTCGCGTCCGAGCAGCTCGCCCACCAGGACGCTGCAGCGCACTGGGCACGAGCCGCCGACGCCTTCGAGCGCGTTCGACCGACGGATCGCATGGCGCGCATCGACGCACTCGTCGCCCAGGCAGAGGCCCTGCTCCGGGCCGACATGGTCATCGCTGCGAAATCACCGATCATCGACGCGATCGACCTCGCGTCAGTCACCGGACTTCCCGAGCAGATGATCCGCGCTGGCTTGCTTGTGAATCACGAACACGTGTGGGCGAACGAGCCCTACGGCGTGATCGACACCCGTCTGGTCGACACGCTCGAACGAACGTTGAGTCGCGTCGAAGACGACGACCAACGGCGGCCCCTGTTGCTGTCCGCACTCGCAGCCGAGCTCGCCTTCGCCGACGCCGACCGGCACCGGGCGGTGAGCTCCGAGGCAGAAGACGCCGCACGGGCGACGGGTGATGCGACCACGCTGGCCACGGTCCTCAACGCCATCACCGTGCCGTGCCGACCCACCGAGCTCGACGTCCGCCACGACCGGGCGAAGGAGATCCTCGATCTATCGACTCGTCACCGCCTCGGCGCGGCACAGGTGTTCGCCGCGCGCTACCACCTCGCCGAAACGTACATGGAGCGTGCGGACTTCGATGCGGCCGCCGCCGAGATCGGCGAGGCTCGACGCGCCGTGGACGCTTCAGCCGACGAACGTCTGCGGTCACAATTGGTCGGTTTCGAGAGCGGACTGGCGCTCGCTCGAGGCCAGTACGCAACGGCCGGACGACTGATGGAACAGGCCCGTGAGCTCCATCGTCGCGGGCGTCGCTACGACGGCGACGTCGTCGACTTCGTGAACTTCGCCGCACCGGCGATCGACCGTGGCGACCTGGAAGCTCTGATCCCGTACGCGGCACTCGCGCAGGAGTCGGACGGGTACGGACGGGGCATCGCCGAGGTGCTGGCATTCGCAATGCTCGAGCTCGGTCGTCGTGATCTGGCCCTCGCACTGGTCGAGCCGTACGACGCAGGTCAGGACTTCCCCAACGACTACACAATGCTTGCGTGCCTCACCGGCGCACTGCACGTCAGAGTCGAGTTGGGCGACCGTGATGGGGCTGCGTCGATCGCGGACAAGCTCGCGCCCTTCCCGCACCGCTGGGCATCGGCGGGGACCACACCGCTCTCGATGGGCGTCACCGACCTCGCGCTCGCCCGCAACTCCTCGTTGCACGGTGCCATCGACGACGCACGACGTGGTTTCGACCACGCGATCGCGCTGACCTCGACGGCCGGAGCAGAACCGTGGTTGGCACGAGGGCTGGTCCACCGCTCCCGCTTCCTCGCTGAGATCGGCGAAGCGATCGGGGCACGAGACGACATCGCGCACGCACGTCGTCTCGCCCGACGCCACGGGCTGGTCTACGTCGATCGTCGACTCGACCTGCTCGACGATTGATCACAAGAGCATCACAAGTCGTCCGCAAGCGACCTCGGCGATGGTGCAACCATGACCGAGAACACCGACCAACACGACGCCCACCGACCGACACACGGGGCGCCCTCCCATCCCGACCTCACCGAGTACCGAGCGATGCACGCAGCGTTGCGCGTGTCTAACGATCGCCTCGCCGACGCCGTGGTCGAACTACGACAAGCGCCGAATCCCTCTCGCGCGAGAGCTGTGCGGGACTGGTACCGCGGATACCACGACGAGCTGGTGGCCCACCACCGGATCGAGGACACGATCTTTTTCCCGGCGCTCGCCGATCGCGTCCCGACCTACGCCGAACACCACCCGTTGCTGCATGACGATCACGAACGTCTCGACGAACTCGTCGACCTCGTTACACATGCACTCGACAGCTTGGCATCGACCGGTCCGACCGCGGAGTCCGACCGAGACCGGGCGGTCGAGGTGGTCACCGCGCTACGCGATCTGATGTCGAGTCACCTCGACTTCGAGGACCGCGAGATCCTGCCCCTGTTCGAGCGCCACTTCGACGCCGAGGAGTATGACGCCTTCCAAACGCAAGCACGGCGCAGTGTCTCGCTCAGGAAGGCCTTCTTCTTCGCGCCGTGGCTACTGGCGAGCTTGGAACCTGCCGCTGCGGCGAGCCTGCTGCAGTCGGCACCATTGCCATTGAAGCTCATCCACCGAGCCGCCCGACGTCGCTACGCCCGCCGCACCGCCCTGGCCTTCGGAATTCCGGCGTCCACCAACGCACGCACACCCGTCCGATGAGCGTGCTCACCTTCGACCACGAGACCGACATCGCTGTCGATGCCCTCACCGTGTGGTGCACCATTGCGGACTACTCGAACGACACACGGTGGCGCACAGGTGTCCGATCGATGACCGCCGACCCCGGCGGACTGGTGTGGGTCGGGACGACCACGGCCGAGACGATGACGCTCGCGGGGCGCAGCTGGCACAATGCCGGCGTCATCACTGCAGTCACGCCCTCGTCGAGGTTCGAGTGGCGGACCGTCGACGGTGCCCGTGCTTCGGGCGCACGTTCGGTCACCCCGATGGGCACGACGAGCTGTCGAGTCCGACTCGAACTCACGGTCGAACCCACCGGGTTGTCGCATGTCCTGGCGCCCTACCTCCGTCGACTTCTCGACGCCAACCTGCGCCAGGATCTCGAACGCCTCCGTGCCCTGCTGACCGGTCCTACATCGCAGTAGCGCCGCATCGTCGTCGCCACTGTGACCGAGGTGCACGCTCCGCCCAGGACGCAAGAGGCTTGCCCCATGCGGGCGGCAAGCGACTCACAAGCCCAATACAAGATCGTTGCGCCATCGTGCGTTCATGGTCGAGTGGCTTCCCGCCCACGGAGCCACGACGACAGGGAGCCCCTGAGGGACTCCAACCCTGCCTGCCCGCCCGGGCAGGCAGACACATCCAACACCACCAACACGAGGAAAATCATGATGTCCATCCATTCCGCGATCGCTTCCCGGCGGTCGTCGCCCCGCTTCGCTCTGAGCCTGTTGAGCGTTGCGACGCTCAGCGTGCTCGCCGCGTGCGGCTCGAGTACTTCCCCGTTCGAATCGTCCGAGGGGGCGTCATCGAACGACACTGCTGCGACCCAACCCCCCGCAGACGACCCCGCCACCGACGTGACGACCAGCGATTCGGCCGTCGACACGGGCAACGCGGACACCACGTCGGTTCCCGACACCGGTGCTCCTGACACCGATGACGGTGTAGCCCTCGACGAGGTGAAGGGCGCCGTCGTGCAGATCGAGGCGACCGGCACGTTCGTCGACCCCGAGTTCGGCGCCCAAGAAGGAGCAGGGCGCGGTTCCGGGTTCGTGATCGACGCCTCGGGCATCGCAGTCACCAACAACCATGTCGTTACCGGTGCCGGCCTGCTCCAGGTCTACGTCGACGGCGAGGACGAACCCCGCAACGCCCGCGTTCTCGGCGTGTCGGAATGCTCCGATCTCGCTGTGATCAAGATCGACGGTCCTGAACTTCCGGCACTGCGGTGGTCCGAACAGCCCGACGAACCGGGCACCGAGATCTACGTCGCCGGGTTCCCCCTCGGTGATCCCGAATACACACTGACCCGCGGTGTGATCGCCAAGGCGCGAGCCAACGGCGACACCCAGTGGGCCTCGGTCGATCACACCTTCGAACACGACGCCGCCGCACAACCCGGCAACTCCGGAGGGCCCGTGATCACCGCAGACGGACGCGTCGCCGGTATCCACTACGCCTCGGCAACGCAGACGAACCAGTCCCAGTTCCTCGCGATCGCTTCCGACATCGCTCAACCGATCGTCAGCGACCTCACTGCTGGCAACGACGTCGACTCCGTCGGCATCAACGGCCAGATCGTCGTGTCCGAAGACGGCGCAATCGCAGGACTATGGGTGTCGGGCGTGCGCTCCGGATCCGCCGCCGACGACGTGGGCATCCGACCCGGCGACATCGTCACCCGTGTCGAAGGCGTCACGATCGGACTCGACGGCACCATGAAGGACTACTGCGACGTACTGCGCTCCCACTCACCCGACGACGAACTCGCCGTCGAAGTACTGCGCTACGACACCAGCGAAGTCCTCGAAGGCGAATTCAACGGAGACGAACTCACCCAGGCGTTCAGCTTCGCCGAGGAATACGCCGACGACGACGCCACCCCCGTCGGGGACACCTACGACGAGTACGTCAGTGTCCAGGACGACACCGGGACCATCACCGTCTCGGTCCCCACCGCATGGAACGACGTCAGCGGGGCATCCACCGACCTCGGCGACGGGGTGGCCTCGCCGTCGATCGTCGCGTCACCGAGCATCGCCGAGTACAACGCCACTTGGACCACGCCCGGGATGGAATTCCTCGCGAGCCCCACTCTCCTCCAGTACAGCCCTGGCGAGCTCCTCGACATCGCAGCGCCCGCCGACTGCACGTCACAGGGGCGCGACGACTACGACGACGGCTTCTTCGTCGGACAGTTCGAGGTGTTCACCGATTGCGGTGGCACCGGCACCCAGTTCTACGTGGTCGCAAGCACGTCCGCCGACGGCGCCTACGGTGTCCTCGTCGCAGTCCAAGTGGTCAGCGACGCCGACCTCGACGCTCTCGACAACGTCCTCGGATCATTCAACATCACCGTCTGACGTCGAGCTCGTCCGACCGCCGGATGGTGCAGGCAGCCGTCTGCACCATCCGGCATCATCGGATCGCCGCACGCGTCGTCGGTCCCCGTCGTCACAACTTCGGCGTCATCGATGCCGACCACAGGAGATCATGGTCACCATGAGCTGGCTTCCCGCCGACTTCACCCACCCGACACGAGCCGAACTCACCCCCCTCCATCACATCAGACCGATTCGCGCAGATGACGTCGACATCGACTACCCGGCGGTCATGAATTCCCGCCGACGATTGTGGGAGCTCTACGGCACGGCATGGGGCTGGCCGCCTGCGACCATGACGGTGGAGCAGGATCGTGCAGACCTCGCCCGCCACGAGGCCGAGATCGACGCTCAGGAATCGTTCAACTACGCAGTGCTGGACGCCGACGAGACCGCACTGATGGGATGCATCTACATCGACCCGCCGGTACGGCCCAGAACGGATGCGGAGATCTCCTGGTGGGTCGTCGACGAACACGCCGGCGGTGACCTCGAAGCGAGACTCGACGAATTCGTGCCCGGATGGATCACCGACGAGTGGCCGTTCCAACATCCGCATCTCGGTCCTCCGGAACACTGATTCACCAGATCGCGCCGTGGCAGGAAGTAGGGGTTGCGCGACAGCTTCGAGGAGACCGGCGCCGGATGGCGCATAGACCTTGGTCGCCCGCATGTAGACCGACGGACGAAGGTTCAGCACCGCACCATTGCTGACAGGAGCGTTTCAATCACCGGGCGGACTGGCTCAAGGCGAAGCTGGACCACAGCTCGATAATGTTCCACCAGTCGCCAGCGACGACCGCCCATAGCCGGCAGGGAGGATGGTTTGTGGGTGCACCGGATGTGCGTCGGGCTCGGTCAACGGAGATGTCGCATCGTGCTCGTGTTCGGTGACGCCGTCGGTCATCTTCCATGCAGGGTTCGCAGGCGCAAAGCAGGCTCGGTCTCGTCGCTACTGGCTGGGCGACAGCTGTGGCGCGGAAGGCACGCCGAGGATGCAGGCCGTGACTCGCTGATCGAACGGTGCGGCGGGCTCCAGTCCAGACATGGCTTCTTCGACGACGGACAGTTCCAACGGTGCGGCTTCGAGTTGGCTGGTCACGTCGCGTAGTTGGACGTAGCCGGTTCGTCGGCGACGAGCATTTCGCGCCTGTTCGAGTACTGGCGTCACGAGTTCGTACCAGCGTTGGGCGACGATGTACTGATCTGGCTGGGTGTGATCGGCGCGGGTGAAGGTGAGCGTCGCGAGGTTTCGCCAGCGCTGGGATTCGCTGACGCTGGCGGTCTTCGATGCCCAGTGGTTGGTGAGGTGCGTCATCTGCTCGAGTGAGCGGCGGAGACGACGCGGCAGGAGTTGGGGCTCAAGACCTGCAGCTTTGTTCAAGAACGCTGACAGCCATTCGTCGGCGACAGCGTCGAACGGATGCGGAGCGGGATCATCGGCGAGGTGTTGGCGGAGTCGTTCCGCGATTCGGTCGAGGTCGTAGACGGGTTGGGGTCGGGAGTGTTCGAGGAGCAGCCATCTGGGTGCGCCGTGGGCGGTGCCCGCAACAGCGAAGAACACCCATGGCGTGTCGGAACTCACTGGGCTGACGCGTGACACGACTCGGTGAGTGGTGGTTCGGTACGTGTTGTACGTCGCTGGCGCAATGAGAGCGTTGGGTCCGGCGACGAGGCTGCGAATCGGGTCGAGGGCGTCGCGGATGCCGTCCCATGTCTCCGCCTCCACCGTGAGGGACTGCCCGATGTGGGCGTCGACGTCGACCACGGGGTCGTCACTGCCGAGGTGGGGGATGGGCAGGTTGGATCCGAGTAACGCTCGACTCTCGGCGGCGCGTTCGGTCAGGAGTTCGTTGGCTCTTGTCGCGAACGCGGGCCCGTCTCTGGGCCACCAGGCTTCGATCCGATCGTGTGGGCTGTCCATCCGGTCAACACGCCCGACGCGTTGTTCCGCGACGCGTAACGTGGTCGGGAGATCGAGGTGAACTATGGCGGACGCGCCTTGCAGGTTGAGGCCTTCGTTCATTGCGTCGGAGCACAACGCAATCGCCGTCGCAGTCGAAGTCAGGCCAAAGAGTTTCTCGACCCGTTTGCGGCTCTTGACGTCCGCACCGGTCGCGACGACCACGTCGGTACCGGATCGGACAATGAGCGGTTCGAGCTGGGCGAGAGTGATGAGGTGGTGATCGAATGCGAGGACTCGGTCGTGGCGGGTTGAGAGTTCGATGAGCACTTCGGCTTTGCGTTGCTCGCGAGCAGCCGACAGCTGATGGGCATGTTCGAGAATGAGTTGGTACCGGACGCGCTCCGAGTCGCACCGTTCGCGCCACTGGTCAGGATCGATCAACCATTCAGGCACGTCGCAGTCCAGTTTCACCGCAGGTGGCCGTCCAACGCTCGTTGGTTGAGCCGGCCGATGACGTTGCCTGTCGATTGCGCCTTGAAGCCCGGAGTTATCGAGAAACGTTCGCTTGCGGCGTCGGTGCCCGCGAGATGTTCGACGAGCGCAGCGCGCGACGACCGCATGGCACCGAGCACGTGGTGGCCGGCCAGGCCGTGGCACGACCCGAGCCGAAACTCGAGCCACCGTTCGTCGCTGTACTCGTGGCGGAGCCCGGCTGGAACCTCGATGGTCGTTTCGAGTTGGGAGACACCGTCGAGTTCCGAAACAACCGCTCTGATCGCCGCAGCGGTGAGGTCATCTGCGTCGGTCTCGCCGGTCGTGTACGTGCAGGGCTCATGATGCGGGTAGCGACAGACGCGACCCGCGTCGGTCCGGTACGCGTCTGGGTCACGGTCGACGAGTTCGTTCAGAACCGTCTTGGTGCGCCGAACTGTGAAGCGTTGGATCTCGCGTCGCAACAGTGCCTGTTCGTCGCTCGACAACAGCGCACTCGACCCTCGCCGGCGCTCGAGCCGGTCGAGAATGGACAACGTCTCGTCCTCGAAGTTGTCCGCACCCAAGAGCCCAACGAGTTGCAGCAGATCAGATGCACCACGGTTGATTGGGGTCGCTGTGAACAACAACACGTGATCCGCGCGACTGTCTCGTACCTGGCGGGTGCGGTTGGTGCCGCGTCCCAAGAAGTTGTGGGACTCATCGACGGCGAGAATCTGGGCGTCACGGACGGCTTCTTGTTCGACCCGCGGAACGTCACCCGAGCTACGGCTCAGCAAGCCGTGCGACACAGTGTTCATGGTGAGCCCGCACGACACCGCTTCGCGATACCAGGTGTCCTCCACAGCGGGCGGACACACCAGCACGGTGAGGTCACGACGGACTCGACCCGTGCTCCACAACCGGTCGCGCACCGCACGCACGAGGTGGGCACCCATGCGCGTCTTGCCGGACCCGGTCGCATCTGCCACCAGCACGCTGCCGACACTCTCAGCAATCCACAGCGCCTGTGCAATGCCGAGACGTTGCGATGGCCACAGGCGACGCCCTGACGCGTCACCGGCCAGATAACGAGCGGCCCATTCGCCCTCGAGAAGGTCAGCGCACGCCTTGGCAAGCGCCTCGCCCCACGAAACGAACGCCATCAACGATCGCAACAGATCAACCAACTCCGCGTTCCAGTCACTCCCGACATCGAAATAGTTCAACGCAATCCGCGTCACCGACTGGTAGCGGTCGGGTTCAGCGGCAACCGTGAACCGCGCGTTCGCCTCAACCTGGGTGGACAACCCAGCGCGTGTGAAATTGCTCGACCCAAGCGTCGCCGCCTGCGCACCGCAGTAGATCTTGGCGTGTAACCGAACGTCATGCCCGTCCACGAAACGGCAATTGACACGGCCGGCTTCGATCAGTTCGACGGCCCGCAGCAGCTTCGCTGACGATCGCAGCGACACGCCTTCGTCTTCGAGCCAGTAACGCTGAACCTCATTCGTGAAAGCAATCCGAGCCGACGCGAAATTGCTGCGCGTCGTGGCGAACGGCTCGCTACCCAACACCAGCCGCAACGTGCCCTCGTCGTGGCGATACGACCACGACGCGATCAGTCCAATCAGCTCGCCGATGGACGAGAACCCAGCCACCACGAGCGGATCGCTTGACGAGACAAGATCTACCCACACCCGAGAACGCACAGTCGACGCCGAATGATTGACCGGGAACTCATCGCCGTCCGGCCACAGCATCGACGACAACGTCAACGGCAGATACCCACTCGGATCGACCGAGAACAGATCCTCTCCCGAGTCGCTGCGCCGCCGTGACTTCACAACGCCATCATGGTCGACGGAAGGTGGCGCGGCCTGGAAGGCTGGTCCGTGGTTTCATGGCAACCGGGCACACCACCGTTGCGTTTGTTTCGTTTGGTGACTAGGGTGGCGTGCTGAAGGAGAGCGTGATGTTGTCGACAATCAATCCAAATGCACTCGATGCCGAAGCAGCCGAGCAGGTCGCTGCGCAGCTCGATGCTGGCGTCCTCGAACTGCCCGCCTCGCTCCGTGACGCCCTACAGGGCATCGTCGCTGAGCTGCGCGCCGGAAACGAAGTGACGGTGATGTCTTCCTCCGCCGTACTCACGACAGCCGAGGCTGCCGAGCTGCTCAACGTCAGTCGACCCCACGTCGTGAAGCTCGTCGACGGAGGGACCATCCCTCACCACATGGCGGGCTCGCATCGCCGGCTCGCTCTGGCTGATCTCCTCGCGTACAAGACGCAACGAGACGCTGCAAGCCGAGTAGCTCTTGCAGAGATTCAGCAGCTCGCCGACGACACAGGCATGGACCTGTAGGTAGCCACGCCTCGATGAGTCGGCTCATCGCGGTCCTCGACGCAAACGTCCTCTACGGCATCACACCCACCGACCTCCTCATCACGCTCGCCGTACGGGACGCCTACCGACCGCACTGGTCCGAGGCGATCCTCGATGAAGCGATTCGAAACCTGACTACCAACCGCCCCGACCTCGATCCCGACAAGATCGCCCGACGCTTCACCCTGATGAACCGTGCACTCGATGGCGCAAGCATTCCTACTCCACCCGGTTCGCTCGTCGACGAGATGACCAACGACATCAACGATCGACACGTGCTCGCAACCGCCGTCATGGTCGGCGCCGACGTGATCGTGACCGAGAATTTGCGGCACTTCTCTCCAACATCCTGCGCACCACACGGAATCATCGCCATGTCGCTCGACGACTTCATCGGCGAACTACTCGACGAGCAGCCCGCCGTCGTCGGCGACGCGATCACTGAAATGACACACCGACGAAATCGTCCGCCGATGACACCGGACGAGCTGTTGACGATTCTCGAGCAGTACATCCCACGGACGGTCGAGCGGCTTCGATGACACCACCGTCGCCAGAACACTCCGTGCCTGATTCGTGCCTAGAACACCGCCCAACAGGGTGCAATACGGCGCAACAACGCACAACAACGGCGCTCGAAGAACTCAGGGCTGACCAGGTGAAACCCCCCACACGCAGGCACGATACGATCAGCCTCGAAGCGCTTCCCAAGCTGAGAACGCGGGTTCGATTCCCGTCATCCGCTCGATATAACGCCTGGTCGCAGGCCATTTGGTCACTGTCGGTGTCGGCTTTCGTGCCTTGTTCGTGCCTAGACCGCTTGTGAAATGGGGGCGGGATCGCCGATTCGACTCGCACTGGCTGTGAAGAAAGCCCTGGTGCGGAGGCTGTCGCCTCCGGGACACGTCGGTGTACTCAGGCGGGAAGCTGATGTTTCTTACGGCCATGTGCCGACCGTCAGCCTCATCGTGCGGCACGCGAGTTCTGAGCGGGGCTGACCCGAAGAGACTTGATCGCCGCGGGCTTCCAGCGGTGCGGTGCGCAGATCGGCTGCCGCGGCGGCTCCCCGCCCAGCTCCGCCTGACGGAGCAGAGTCAAGTCTTGTACGCGATTCGTCAGGGTTTGCGGGCGAGCAAGCCGAGGTTGACGGAGGTGACCCCCCGCCTCTCGGTTTGTCGATTCCGCCGGTCGAACCAACCCGCCACGTTGGTGGCGGCCGTGACCGGGTTCAGGTTCGAACGGGGGGCGTCATCGAACTCGTGACGGTCCGCCGCGCGTTCCATCGAGGGTGGAAGGAGTCCGCGCTCCAGGAGCGGTCTGCCGATCCCGTAGATGAGATTGTGGGAGAAGGGGAGGCAGTGGTGAGTGAACGAGCGCTCCTCGCAGACCTCGAGGCCGGCGTCCAGCACGGTACGGCGGAGTTCGTCGGGGGTGTAGAGGCGGACGTGATTGGCCCAGATCCCGGCCAGCGGCCCGGTCGCGATGTGCCGTCCCGTTGCACGTTCGAGCGCCTTGTTCAACGGGTCCCACAGGAACGGATAGTCGGCATGCGGCACCGTGATGGCGATCATCCCGCCAGGTTGCACGACCCTGCTCACCTCACGCAGCGCAGCGACATCGTCATCGACGTGTTCGAGGACTTCGGACACGATTGCCGCATCGAACGCGTTCGTCCGGAACGGCAACGACTCGATCGTCGCAGCGAGCACCGGCACGCCGAGCAGGCCGACGTGGTCGTAGGCGATCATCGCGACCTCGAACTCCAGCTCGGCGCCGACGACGGTGCAGCGCTCGTCGACGTCGTGGTAACGGTGGAGGTGGAATCCTCGCCCGCAGGGCACGTCCAGCACGACGGTGCCTGGCGTCGGTGGGATCCATTCCATGATCGTGCGAACGCGACGACGGAACGCGATGTCGGGTTCGTCCCGAGTGAGGCGCACCATCGTTGCCTCGTCGGGACCCCTCTGGCTGTGAGTCATCACGGCATCCTCGCCGGTGGCGGCGTCACGGAACGCCCGTTCATAGCGCTGCATCGTCTCGTCGAGGTCGAGCCTGCTCGCCACCTCGCGGCGTTCGAGCACGAGGTCGTCGCGGTGCTCGAGCACGTCGAGGACCGCGGACGCGATCGAGCTGGCGTCACCTGGCGTCGCCAGCCGTCCCATGCCGGTCGCGGTCACCGGGACGCGGCCGCCGACCACGTCGGTCATCACCACCGGGGTGCCGCACAACATCGCTTCGGCCTGGACGAGACCGAAGCATTCCGTGTCACTGGTGAGCACGAGCACGTCGGCGGCGGCGTACAGATCAGCGAGGTACCGGGCATCGTCGACGAGCCCGAGGAAGGTCAGCGCGTCCGCGTGGCGGCGCACGAGCTCCCGATGGTCATGCCACGTGTTCTCGTAGGCGATCTCGTGCTCACCGACGAAGACGAGGCGGGCAGTCGGATGCTGGCGCCGCACCTCGACAAGGGCGAGGATGGCCAGGTCGGGCCGCTTCTCGCGTACGAAGCGACCAGCGAACAGCAGCAAGGGCCCACCCTCGGGTGCGAGCGACGCCCGGAGCTGACCGCTCCGACGAGGCTCGGGGACGGGGATGAGGACCGGCGGTGCGATCACCCGGCTGCTCGTGGCCGACGCGTCGAGGTAGCGCGAATGGGTGAGGTAGTCGTCGCTGTAGGCGATCGTCGCCGCGGCGCGGCGTGCGCCGATGCGATGGAACGCCAGCACGACCGCTTCGATCGCTCGTGCGGCTCGGCCCGGGGGGAGCACGAGATCGCCGTGGTGGGTGATGGTCATTCCGACGCCGCGCCGCTCGGCCAGCAGGCCGACGAGAGCGGTCTCGAGCATCGGGGTGTGCACGCCGACGACGTCGCACCGACCGAGCTGCTTCCACAGTTCGACCGCATACCCGGGCATCACCATTCCCCTGCTGATGCGCAACGGCGCCCAGAGCCGGACGACGTGCACGCCGTTCTCGATCGATCGCTTGGGGAGTCGACGGTCGTGGCGTGCACACAGCACGGTCACGTGGTGTCCGCGAGCAGCCATCGCTTCGGCGAGATGCTGCACGTGCAGAGTCAGTCCGGTGCGGTGTGGCCGGTAGTACTGCAGGACGAGCAGGATCCGCAGCCGCCGGCCGACGCTGTCGGTCATCGGGTCCGCCATGCCACCCGCACCGTGTCGAGGACCGAGTGGGCACATCCTCTCATCAGCGTCGTCGGGACCAGCCATGACGTTCCGTGCGTCCGGGGCTCGGTGTCGACGGCGACTTCGACGATGCGGCCGCCACGTCGCGCGACGACGACGGCGAGCAGCACGGACGGCGCGAACGCGTCAACCGGCATCACGTCGAGTGCGTCCTCCAGGAAGCCTCGGCGCACGAGTTTGCACGGGGTGTTGGCGTCCCGCAGCGGCTGTCGTGAAGCCGCGCGTGCGATCGGCTTCAAGGACCAGGTGACGAATCGCCGCACCGCCGACTCGGTGCGGCCACGTCTGGTCCCCAACACGAGGTCGGCGTCGTCGCGCAGGGCCCAGACGCGATCGAGTTGGTCGGCGGGAATCTCGGCATCGCTGTCCAGGTGGGCCACCCACGGCGCACTCGACTGCTCCCAGCCGCTGCGCAGGGCGGGGCCGTGACCAACATTGTCCACGAGACGGACGACCACGAGCGACGGCTCCATCCGCGACATGCGGTCGAGCACGTCCGAGGTCCCGTCCGTCGAGGCATCGTCGACCACGATCACCTCGAACCGGCCGTCGCCGGTGAGGCGTCGAGCCGTGGCGACGACGTCGCCGATCACCGCCTCGATCACTCCGACTTCATTGTGCGCAGGGAGCACGACGGACAGATCGAGAGGCATGGGAAGAGGGTCCTTGGAGCAGGTGTGCGGTGAGCGGGGTGGCGAGCGGATGAACGAGCAGGTGCGATGTTAGGTTCCCTGCTCACCCATGAACGTTCCGGTGCTGGTCTTCTTGGTGGTCACCGTCCTGGTGGGGACCGGGTTCACGTATCTCGGTGGCGTGCCGATCGAGTTCGAGGCCAGACTCGGGATCGGGACGATCGTCGGTGCGATCGCCGTCACGATCGCTTCGATTCTCTGGGCAGTTCCCATCGGGTTCGACACGACCGCCGTCGGACTCGGCGTCGTGACCGCAGCGTTGCTGTCGGCTCCGGGGTGGTCGAGCGCGGCGGGATCCCTGCGCACCGACCTCGGAGATGTCCGCCGCCGCATCGACCTGCCGTGGCGTTCACCGGAGAGCATCCGTCCCCTCGTCGTCGTCACCGCCGCGTCGTGGGCGGTGACGTTGCGGATCCTGCAGATGGCCTACCACGGCGACGGTGCGGGCGGGATCGTCGCCGGCCATCTCAGCAGCTATGCCGACTGGAACGCCCACCTCGCGTACCTCGGTTCGTTTGCCTACGGTGACGACCTCCCGACGTCGCTGCCGTTCGCGGCGGGCAGTCGGCTGACGTACCACGTCGGCGCCGACGTGTTCGCCGCCGACGCGGCCGTGCTCGGTGTACCGGCGACGTCGGCGCTGGTCGTCACCAGCGCCGTCCTGGCCATGGCGTTCCCGCTCGTCTTCTGGTTCGCCGGAACACGGTTCACCGACAGCCGAGCGGTCACGACGGTGGCGTATCTCCTGTTCACCATGTCGGGTGGACTGGGGTTCGTGTACGCCATCGCCGACGTTGCCCGCGGTGGACCGAGTGTGCTCGGCGCGCTGCCGCGTTCGTACTCACGACTGCCCGAACGAGACATCTGGGTCGACAACTGGGTGCTCTCGTCGATGTACGCGCAGCGTCCCGGCCTCATCGGCCTGCCCGTGGTGCTGATCGTGGTGGCCGTGATCTGGTCGCAGCGTGATCGATCGGCGCTGCGTCCCTTCGTCGCCGCGGGAATCCTCGCCGGAGCAAGCGTCGGGTTCAGCGTGTTCGGCTTCGGCGGGGCGGTGTTGTTCGGCGGATGGCTCGCCCGACGAGCGGGCCGACGGCTCGTGGCGTTCCTCGTGCCCGCCTTCGCGCTCGGCCTGCCCGTGCTCCTCCTCCTGCGACCCGAGTCCAGCAACTTCCGCTGGCAGGTCGGATGGATGTCGCGCACGCTCGACGTGCCGTGGCCGTGGTTCTGGATCCTCAACATGGGGCTGTTCGTCCCGCTCGGGTTGATCGCGCTGGTCCGTCCCGGGAGACCGTCGACCGGATTCGGCGCAGCGATCGCGCTGCCGGCGTGGACGATCTTCGTGGTGATGAACCTGGTCGTGCTGCATCCGTGGGAATGGAACAACACGCACTACCTCGTCGTGTGGGCGTTGATCATCACGTTTCCGGTCGCCGCAGTCCTGGGGGCCTGGTGGCGCAGCCCGCGCCCGCTGCTCCGAGCGGTCGGCGGGGCCGCTGCGGTCTCGCTCGTGCTCGCCGGCGGGCTCGACATCTGGCGGGCGATCGACGGGTCGGAGGGCCGAGGCGGGCTGACCGATGCCGATGGCCTGGCCGCCGCTCACTGGGCTCGCACGGCGACCGACCCGCACAGCGTGTTCGTCGTTGCACCCGAGATCACCCAGCCGATCGTGTCGTTCGGTGCCCGCCGAGTCGTGACCGGCTTCTCGGGCTGGGTGTGGGACCTCGGCCTCGATGACTGGACGGATCGGGTCGACGAGTCGACCACGGTGCTCCGCGGCGCCGCGGGCACCGACGAGATCATCGACCGACGCGGCGGCGACTACGTCGTGCTGGGCCCGAGCGAACTCGCCGAGCCCTACCTCGGCAACCCGGCGTACTGGGATGTGAACGGCACGCTCGTGTACCGGTCACCGTCGTATCTCATCTACGCCGTCTCGAGCGACGGCGGATGATCAGGCGGGTGCCGCGGGCTCGGCCGGATCGTCCGTACCGCGACGGCGGGAGACGGCGACAGTGATGGCGACGCCCGGGATCGCCAACGCCAGTCCGAGCCAGACCAACGACCAATAGGGCGTGCCGCCCGTGACGGGCAGGCCGGTTGCCAACGGCAGCGTCGTGGTCGGCGACGCCGGCGACTGACCGCCCGCTCCGTTCGTGGTGGTGGGCGCAGCGAGAGTGGTACTGGGACACGGCACCGCCTGAGCCGGGATGAACTGCGGAGCGACGATTCCGAACGGCTGCCTGAGCGGCAGCGGGGTCGAAGTCGCACCAGGCGTTGGGGTGGCGGTCGGCGTCGCAGTCGGAGTGGCGGTCGGCGTCGCAGTCGGAGTGGCGGTCGGTGTCGCCGTGGGGGTGGCGGTCGGCGTCGCAGTCGGAGTGGCGGTCGGTGTCGCCGTGGGGGTGGCGGTCGGCGTCGGCGTCGGCGTCGGCGTCGGCGCGAGGGTGGTGGAGGTCGTGGTGGAGGTCGTCGAGCTCGTGGTGCTGGAGGTGGTCGTGGTGAAGGTCGGGGCCGGGGTGGTGGGCGTGCCGGTGGTCGTGGCCGGGGCCAGGGTGGTGGAGGTGCCGGTGCCGGGATCCGCGCCGGAGTCGGTGGTCGTGGTCGGGAAGGGAACCGTGGTCGTGACACACGGGTCGACCTGAGCGGGCGAGGCGTTCGCATCTTCCCAGCCGCCGACGGTCAGGACGATCGCTCCGGCGGCCAGGATTGCCAGTGCACCCAGCACCACCGAACTCGCACTAAGCTTCACGAGTCGGACGTTACCAGAGCACATCAGAGCACGCGCCGACCGGGTCGAGTGGCGGGCGAGTTGCCGCCGCCTCGGTCGCCGGTCTGCTGATCGTCGCGGTGCTCCTGCGCTTCGTTGCGCTCGGTGCTCGCGTCATGCACCACGACGAGAGTCTCGACGCGTGGTGGGCATGGATGTACAGCACCGGCCAGGGCTACGAGTACGACCCCGTGTACCACGGACCGCTGCGGATCATCGTCACCGGTGGACTGTTCGAGTTGTTCGGCGCGAGCGACACGGTCGCCCGCCTGTTGCCTGCCATCTGCGGCCTCGCGCTCATCGCCGTACCGCTGATGATCCGCTCGACGCTCGGTCGAATCGGGACGGTGGCTGCGGCGGTCGCCATCGCGCTCAGCCCATCGCTCGTGTACTTCTCACGCTTCGGCCGCGAGGACATGACCTTCGCCTTCCTCGCGTCGGTGTTCTCGCTCGGCGTGGTCGAGTACCTGCGCCGTCCCCGGCGATGGCTTCCGATCGCAATCGGAGCGTCGGCTGCTGCGGCCGCAGCCGTGAAGGAGTCCATCGCCATCACCGCCTTCGTTCTGGTCGTGTACGTCGTTGCGCTCGCCGTGTGGGAGTGGCGCCGCGACCCCGACACCCCCTGGGCTGATCGGCCGATGTGGCGAGTGCTGACATCGCTCGGTCCGCGACCGTGGCTGTACGGGTCGGGGGTCTTCGTGGCGATCTACGTCGTCAGCTACAGCGTGTTCTTCACCGACCCGGGTGGCGTCTGGAGGGGCCTGTACGACGGACCGAAGTACTGGCTCCTGCAGCACGAGGTCGGGCGCGGCTCGCAGCCGTGGACGTACTACACGGTGATCGTCACCTCCTACGAGTGGCCGATCCTGATCCTCGCGGCGATCGGTGCGGTCGCTGCGCTGCGCCGACCGACCAAGGTCGGCGTGTTCCTCGTGTGGAGCGCAGTCAGCCAGTACGTGATCTACAGCTGGGCCGGTGAGCGGTACCCATGGCTCGTCGTGCACATCGTCGTGCCGCTGTGTCTGCTGGCCGGACTCGGTGTGCGCAGCATCTGGGGAGTCCGGGACGAGGTGCGTGGTCGGGGCGGTCTGGCGCTGGGGTTCGTCGCCATCGTCTGGATGGTGGCCGTCTCGTACGTCACCAGCCACGTTCGCCCGACCGACCCGCGGGAACTCCTCGTCGCCGTGCAGACCGCACCCGACGTCCGAGACGCCCTCGCAGAGGTCGATCGGGCCGTCGACGCGGCCGCCGCCGAGGGGAGGACCGCATCGGTCCTCGTGGATTCCGACGACAGCGGATCGTGGCCGCTCGCCTGGTACCTGCGCGACACCCCCGGCGTCGGGTTCCAGACATTCGCCGGAGGCACGGCAACCCCCTACGACGTGGCCCTCGTGATGGACGCGAACATGGCGGTCACCGACCCGGACCCGGAGCGTCATGACATGACGCCGTTCGAGTTCCGCCGCACGTGGCTGCCTGACTACGACGGCGCCTCGGTGCGGGACTGGGTCGACTGGTACACCCGACGCGAGGTGTGGAACGCCCCCCCGGTGGTCTACATGTGGCTCGTCGGCGCTCGCGACGC